>NZ_QTVB01000032.1:0-27484 GCF_003435965.1 Roseburia sp. AF42-8 | reverse complement strand
AATATGTTTAATAACCTCTGTTTTTTATGGGATTAGGAATGGTTTTAACTTCTGGTATATTTTGATTGTAGCAATAATGTTTGCGCCATCCATATTTATATTTTATAACTCAAGTGCATGGGTTTATGTAGTTGGATATGCTGTTATTGCATTATTGGGAAATTTAATAGCATTGCCATTAAGAAAAAGATAACTTCCAGCTTGTCGAGATGAAAAATCAATTTATTGAACTGAAAACTATTGACTCTCACGGAACGTCATAGATTAAAGTTATCTTATCAGGAATAGGAGGTCAGCAGTTATGAGGACAGTAAAAGAAATATCAGATTTAACAGGTATCAGCGTTCGCACGCTTCACTATTATGATGAAATTGGATTGTTAAAGCCAACAGAAAAAAGTGATGCGGGATCTGTGAGGGGCTAAGATTGAGAGGTCTTAGTCTACTCGACTGTGAAATCATAGAGTGTATGGATTCAATTCCATATGCTCTTTTTCTTTACTTAATTTCAGGAAAAATGCAGAAATCTAATGTTACGAGTTTCTTACGAGTGGTATTAAAGAAAACTCGTAAGAAAAAAAGTAAAAAAAGTTGCTTTTGACCACTGTAAAACAACCTCTGAGCGTTTCGTTATATGAAGGAATAAATTTTTCTTTCATATTTCAAAGAAAAGAGGATAAAGAAATGTTAGAGAAAAGATGTTATACAGTACAGGTCTGTGGGAAATATTTTCTGGCAAAGAGCCAGCGGTATGAGCTGTGCAGCGATAAGTGCCGCAAAGCACAGGCGCTTCAAAACAAGCGGGAATTTGACGAGAGGGCAAGAGAAAATAACTATGACCTGCTTTATAAAAATGAATGCCAGAACTGGCGCAACAAAATAAACCGGGTAAAAAATACCTCAGGCTTTCCGGCTGACCGTCTGGAAAAAATACAGGCTGCCTTTGCCGACTTTAAGAAAGAAGCATTACAGAGAAAAAAGGCTGTAAAAACAGGAACAGCCAGCCCGAAAGAATTTACGGACTGGCTGTATCAACAGAGTGATATTATTTTGAAATTAACTACCTTTTAAGTGATGTCTATACAAAAGATCATTCCTCCCTTATGGCGGACAAGATGCTTGTTTTCTTCAACTCGGATTTTGCGTATGCAGTGAAAATCAAATATATAACTGCTAAAACAACGACTAACGCCAGTAGAAACAGCCACGGCAATACCAACGTAATGCAATGGTTTACCGCATCCAATCGTCTACAAACAATTACACTTAAAATGCTTCCAAATACAAGAGCTATTACCAACGAACCTCCGAGGTAAATTCCAATCTCACGACTCAACATAGCTTTTAGCTGCTTCTGCGTTGCCCCAACAGCTTCCAGCAGACCAAATTCCCGTTTTCTGTTCTGAAAATCGACCATCAGCATATTCATAAGACTGATGCTTCCAAATGTAAACAGGATCGCCGCTGCCATATATAGTGCCTTTATCGACGAACTATACCGATACTGAATGTTTTTAATTGTCTGTTCAATCGTATTAACCGATATTTTACCGCTCTGCTCTGCAATTTCTTGAACCGCGCTTAGAACTTCATCAAAATGATTGGGAGTGATCTTGAGCGCCAAGATGCCAGTCTGATCTGTTATACCTGTCAGATTCTTTGCCATATCGTATGTCATCATAAAATACGGACTGCCTGGAACAACCGGATTGCGTTCCATCAAATCGGTCGGGTCATAGGTGCCTGCAACAACTGCGTTGATATTAAACGTGCTGCCATCGGGAGAACGCCCTTCCAACTGCAAGGTGTCGCCAACGCTCGCAATATTCTCTGCAACCAATATTCCGTTTCTTTCGGTCATATCATCGTAATCTGCCGTTCCAGACGATAAAACCGCTTGCTTTTCTGCCAGTTGTTCACGGTTCAGTGTCGGGAAATCATTCATGATACTTGTGAGAGAACCACTCCCGCCGGGGAAGGTAATGGACATATGGACGCAGTTAAATGCAGTTATTTTTTCTACTCCGGCAATGTTTTCCAAGTCATGCCGTAGTGTCTGGCTTTCAAGCGGGTTTTCTTCCAGTTGCAGCTTTGAACTTCCGTATGGCTCAGATTCTTTATCAAACGAACTGCCGACTTGATTTTTCACCTGCAAAAGAATACTGCCAGCAGGATAGTGTTTGAAAGTTGCCTGTTTTTCCGGATCAATAGAGCCTGCAACCGTAGATGCGCCCAGCAATAGCGCACCGCTTACGCCCAGCATCACAAGCGTCAAAATAGCTTTTTGCCTGTTACGCTGGATATTGATTCTTGCGAGATTGTGGGGTGACAGATTGCGATGCAGCTTTGAACTGGCTTTTGCTTTCCCTGAATAAGCGAGGTATCTTGCACCCTCAATGGGAGAAGTATTCATTGCAACTCGAACTGGCTTGAAAATCGCAATATTCACCATTACAACACCTACTATGGCAATCAGCACCGCATAGATGGCAACCGTTTTGATTTGAAATCCCTTCGGATACACAATAAATCCAATCAACAAGCCAGCAATTAGTCCAAGAGGAATACCAGTAAAAGCATACCGGAGTCCTTCTTTTCTCACCATCCGTTTAATTTGCTTTTTTGTCATTCCGATTGTCCGTAGCTGACCAAACATCTGCACGTTCTTCGCAATCTTCGTGTAAAAGACCCCATACACAATCGTTGCAGCCAGCACCGCAGTCAATGCAGCCAGCAGAGGGATTGGGAGCTGGATGCCAGATTGAACAGCTCCGGTCATAATAGCAGAATACTCCGTGAGATATACCTGATCTTCCACAATGCCTGTGTTTTCAATGACTTTATCCGTAAAATCAAGAAGGGTTTCCGAGCGAATGGCATCTGTATTCAGCCGCGTATATGCTGTTACTTGAAGATGATTCATTAAGCTCATGGCAAGTTCTTTGCTCAGATAGACGAAATAACCATCACTCTTGCTGCTTTCGCTCAAAATGCCGGAAAGCGTGTATTCTGCCTCATGCCCCGTGCCGGTTACATCAAAAGTAATGGTGTCACCGGGGTGATATGACTTCCCCAAAAAATCAATATAATTCTGTGGGAGCATGATCTCATTTGCCTTTTGCGGTGCTCTGCCCTGCAAAGATTTTTCTTCCTGATGCGTAAAATAATCTTCGCTTCCATAAGCGACCGTAATTGTTTTATTGCCTGAATAAAAAAGTCCGATTGCAGCATATTCGCCAATCCATTGAACATCTTTGTTTTGACGTAAACCGGATAACTGGTCATCTGTTATTCCCAGAATTGCAACCTGCGCTTTACTGCGCTGTGTATTCTTAAATTCTTCCTGCGCGCCTGCGGATATTAGAACGATTGAAAAAATCATGCAGACAGAAAGGGCAATCGTGAGAAGCAGAAAGGCTTTGCTTCGTTTGTCTGTTTTCATGCTCCGATTTGCCAGCTTTTTTATGATAGCGCTGGTATCATTTTCAAAAGGCCATGTCATAGCTTTCCCCCTCCTTATTCCACAATCTTTCCATCTTCAATGCGGACAATCCGATCTGCAAGACGGGCTATGTCGTTGTTGTGGGTAATCATCACGACAGTTTGCCGGAACTCCGCACTGGTACGCTTGATAAGTCCCAGCACCTCGGCGCTGGTCTTGCTGTCAAGGTTGCCGGTCGGCTCGTCAGCCAGTACAATAGCCGGTTTGGTAATCAGGGCGCGGGCAATCGCCACACGCTGCTGCTGTCCGCCGGAGAGATTGTTCGGCATATTTTTCAGTTTATCTTCCAGCCCCAACAAGTGAACGATCTCGTCCAAAAACTTCTGATCCACCGTGTCCCCGTCCAGCTCCACCGGCAGGACGATGTTCTCATACACATTCAGGATGGGAACAAGGTTATAGTTCTGAAAGATAAAGCCGATGTTGCGGCGGCGGAAGATAGTAAGCTGTTCATCGTTCATTTTCGACAGTTCTTTGTCCCGGACAATCACATTGCCGGAAGTGGGTGTGTCCAGCCCTCCCATCATGTGAAGTAAGGTGGATTTGCCGCTGCCAGATGTTCCCACAATAGCCACAAACTCGCCGTCCTCCACGGAGAAGTTCACACCGTCAAGGGCGTGGGTAATGTTCGGCTTTGTGCCATAATACTTTTTCAGGTCGATAGTCTGTAAAACGCTCATATTCAAAACTCCTTTCAAGGCTTCCTGCCTGTTGATAAGGGTATTATAAAACCCAAATGTCCGCGAAATGTTACAGCGGCCAAAAAATTTCATTGAAAATCGGGGTGAAATGTTACAACGCTCGGACATTTCAAAAAATTATCGGCGGGCAGCCGAAAATGGCCGTCCGCCGCGTTCTATTTTGTAGGCAGCATAATAGAAAATTCCGAACCCTTGCCCAGCTTCGAAACCACTTTGATATAGCCGCCCTGCCGCGTTACGATCTCGCGGGCCAGATACAGGCCAATGCCCACGCCCTGCTGTTCGTGTACTTCTTCCTCACGATAAAAGCGTCGGAAGATGGCAGCCTGATTGCTTTCGGAAATGCCCTTGCCGGTGTCGGTCACTTTGATCTCCACATACATTTCCCACTGAACCACTGATACAGAAATCTTTCCACCTGACGGAGTGTATTTTACTGCATTGTCCAGCAGATTGAAAAGGGCTTCGCTTGTCCACTTGCTGTCATGGGAGATTATCAAATTTTCCGGGCAATCCACGGATACAGCAATTTCTTTTTTCTCTGCGGCATATACAATACTGCTCATAGCTTGTGCAAGCGTATGGAATAAGCTGCTGTCTTTCTTTTCTAATCGTATTGCTCCGGTTTCTAACCGGGATGTTTTAACCAGTGCTTGGAACAGAAAATCCAGTTTATCAGTCTGACTGCGTATGCCTTGCAAAAAGTCCATCCGTTCTTCTTCTGAAACAGGCTTTGTTAAAAGTGTGTCCGTTACCATTTGCAAATTGCTGACAGGTGTTTTGACTTGATGCGAAATATCAGAAATCAGCATTTGAAGCTCCTGTCGTTCCATGTCTACCTTGTGCCGATTTTCCTGCATAATCTCATACAACCGGATTAAGCGGTGGTTGATACGGGCAAAAAGAGTTTCACTATCATTTGACTTTTGTAATTCCTCGTTTCCATCAATCATGTTGTCCAGCGTCCGGCACAAATTAGAAGTAAAATGAGAAAGGCGTTTTCCAAAAAACAGCACCAATAGCCAAATCCAGAAAAATGCACAGAGTGTCAATGTTCCACCTGCTATGAAAATTCGTATATCCTGCATTATACCGCCGAGAATACCGGTAATTACCAGCATAGAGAAAACCATGCCAGCACTAATCAGTCTACAAATTTTCTTAGCAGAAAGGTTATTCAGTTTCATTTCTTTTCGCCTCCTGTCCATTGATAACCCATACCGTAAACCGTTTTGATATATGTGTCGCCATCCGCTTCAATCTTACTGCGAATGCGGCTGATAGAAGTAGTAAGGGTATGTTCATCTACATATTTTTCATCAATGTCCCACAGCCTTTCCAAAAGTTGTTGGCGGGTAAGTACCTGCTTCGGATTTTTAAGAAATAGGTTCAGCATTTTATATTCCATCGCAGAAAGCGCTAATGGTTTCCCGTTCAAGCTTGCAAATTGTTCCGAAAAATCCAGAAACAGGCTGCCATCCTCGTAAATATCCTTAGCTGGTTTGTGATGTTCCAACATAGCGAACATGGCTTTGATCTTTCGCTGCAAAGCACTAATCGAAAAAGGTTTCGTGATATAATCCACTGCACCAGCTTCATATCCTCGTATCTGATCGCTTTCCTGATCGTTGGCAGTTAGAAATATAACTACTGTATCAGGATGCTCTGGCTTGATAAGACGGCATAGGTCATAACCATTTCCGTCTGGTAAATTTATATCCAGCAATACCAAATCAAAAATGTTTGTTTTTAATGATTCAGCGGCTGTCCTTGCATTCAGAACAGAAGTTATTGTGTAACCGTCCAATTCCAAATTATAAGTAAGCGTTTTATTCAAAAGATTATCGTCTTCGACAATTAAAATCTGCTTCATATTGTCACTTCCTTTTCTTTTTGCAGATAGTATAACAGGCAAATGTCCGAGAATTGTTACAAGGACAAATATATTTTTCATTTTACAGCTTTTTCTGTGTACTGCAATTTTATAAAAGAAAGGACAGCAGTGTCAAATTGCTGTCCTTAACGAACATATTTAATGAAACATCGGAACCATCTTCTTTTTGTTGTCTACCTATAATAACGATTGGAGTAATCGATTATAGACACTGCAATCAAAAAAATCTGAAAATATATTTATCAACATTACATAAAAATGTGTAGATGCACATAAAATGGGAATACATATTGAAATTCAGGTCGTTCTGTGATAGAATCTCATTACTAAAAAGTGTGTAGGTGCACGGAAATGGGGAGTGTAACGATGGAGATTAAAAGAGACGCTTACCTACAGCAGCTGATCGAGCGAAAAGATAATGGAATGATAAAGGTGATTACCGGCATTCGTAGATGTGGCAAATCCTTTTTGCTGTTTACCATCTTTAAGAGATACTTACTGGAGAACGGCGTTGATGTTGATCATATTATTGAAATTGCATTGGATGGTATTGAGAACGAGGAATTAAGAGATCCCAAGGTATGCTTCAAGTACATCAAGGATGCCATGAAAGACGACGGGAAGTATTATCTCCTTTTGGATGAAGTGCAGTTCATGCCACGATTTGAGGAAGTGCTGAACAGCCTGCTCCGCATGAGCAATATTGATGTGTATGTCACCGGAAGTAATTCCAAGTTCCTGTCCAGCGACATTGTGACCGAATTCCGTGGCAGAGGTGATGAGATTAGAATCTACCCTCTCTCCTTTGCAGAGTTTTATTCTGTCTATGACGGCGATTATGATGATGCCTGGGATGACTACATGATCTACGGAGGATTGCCGCAGATCGTAAGTTTCCAGAGCGAACAACAGAAAGCGGACTATCTGAAGAACATCTTTGCAAATGTCTATCTGAAGGATGTTATTGAAAGAAATAAGATTCAGAACGTGGATGAGATTGGGATTCTGGTTGATGTGCTTGCATCTGCAATCGGCGCACCGACCAACCCTTCGAAGATTGCCAATACCTTTGCCAGTGAGCGCCAGATGACTTATGCTAATAAAACCATCTCCAAGCATATCGACCATTTGACAGATGCCTTTTTGATTTCCAAGGCAAGCCGATACGATATTAAAGGCAGAAAGTATATCGGTGCAAATCTGAAATACTACTTTACTGATCTGGGACTGAGAAATGCACGTCTGAATTTCAGACAGCAGGAGCCTACTCATATCATGGAGAACATTGTTTATAACGAGCTGCTGATCCGTGGCTACAATGTTGATGTGGGTGTCGTGGATATCTTCGATAAGGATAAAGAGGGCAAACGTGTTCGCAAGCAGTTGGAGGTTGACTTTGTGGTGAATCAAGGAAACCAGAGATACTATATCCAGGTTGCATATGACATGACTTCGGAAGAAAAACAGACGCAGGAGTTCAATTCTCTGCGTAATATTCCGGACTCTTTCAAGAAGATCGTCATTGTAAATGGCAGCAAAAAGCCTTGGAGAAATGATGAAGGTTTTGTCATCATGGGAATGAAGTATTTCTTGCTGAATGCGAATAGTCTGGAATTTTAAGTCGATTTGAGTTGTTGCTGTGGTGTTGTTCTATTTCAAAAAAGAGTGAAATGATATAAATAAGGCCACGGCTGATTTCATGTTGGAACAGCCGTGGCTCAGTTTATTTTTTTATCCGTATAAACGAGACTGTTCCGCAGATTATGTAGAACAGACAGAGTACGATTCCGATAGTGAGAACATACGAGAATAAAGATGAACTTAAGAACGAGATAAACAAAAGTTTGTTGAATTAAAAATGAAATAAAGTTCCAGTAATCATAGAGTGTATGGATTCAATTCCATATGCTCTTTTTCTTTACTGAAAAATTTAATGTTACGAGTTTCTTACGAGTGGTATTAAAAAACTCGCAAGAAGACTCGTAGGAAAAAAAGTAAAAAAATTTGCTTTTGACCACTGTAAAACATGCTCTGAGCGTTTCGTTATATGAAGGGATAATTTTTCTTTCATATTTCAAAGAAAAGAGGATAAAGAAATGTCAGAGAAAAGATGTTATACAGTTCAAGAGTTACAGGAAATCTTAGGAGTCAGCAGACCTACTATTTATAACCTTTTGAAGAAAAAGGAATTCCGGTGGATCCAGTTGGATGGCGGAAAGTATCGCATCTCCAAGAAGAGTTTCGATGACTGGCTTGATAACTTGGAACAGTAAAAAACAGGGTGTTGATCAGACAGATTTTGTCTACATCGACATCCTAAATTTTTATCTGGATTTGAGATATGATATAAGAAAAAACACTAACACTAAAAAAGACAGGAAGTGAAGAATAAATGGCAACAGCAATTATGAAACAAAAAGGAATTCCGGAAATGGACGATGTGGAAGAAATCATTTCGAAGATTTCAGAAGAAAGTCCTTACAAACGGCGTCCAACACAAAAGAGAACCTGGATGACCGTGCCGGAAATGGGAAAGCTGCTGGGATTAAAAAAGACAGATCGATACTGGCTGGTACATAAAAATGTTTTTGAATCTAAAGAGATTGCCGGAAAGATACGAATCAATATTGCCAGCTTTGAAAAATGGTACGCCAATCAGATTAAATATCATAAAGTTACTGGAGAAGAGCCAGGGAAAGAATTGAAATCCTGGTCCTATTCTGTTAAGGAAGTCGCGGATTTGTTGGGCGTTGATGATTATCTTGTTTATGATTTACTCAAGAAAAATCAAATGGAAGCTGTTATTGTCGATTACTGGAAACGAATACCAAAAGAATCTTTTCAGAACTGGTATAAAAGCCAGTCCCGGTATCGAACAAAGGAAGACAGAGAAAAAGACGCTCTTCTGGAAGATGCAACAATTACAATGCCTGAGATGGCACAGCTACTTGGAACAACCAGAAGCGCAGTATATACAATTCTTGATAATCCGAAGTATAGTCATTTTTTTGAATTCATTGTGATTGCAGAAAAGAAAAGGATCACAAAAGAGAGTTTTCAAAAATTCCTGGAAGGTCAGGATCGGTATAAGCTGGATCCATCGAATGATTATGAAGAACTTGCACAGGAACAAAATATTGCCCTGGCCAATTTCCGGCGGAAGAAATTATCACAGACCGGAATACGAGGAAGCAATGGAAATATAAAGTATCTTACTTTTGATGAAGCTTCCTATCTGGCAAAGGTCAGCAGAAGCATGATCAACAAGTGGGCGGATAAAGGAAAGTTCACAGTAATAAAAGTTGGCAGTCGAGTTAGGATCCTTCGGGATGAATTTGAGGACTGGATGGAACAAAGAGATTTGGAAAGGAGCATGCAATAATATGGCATCAATAAGAGAACGAAACGGAAAATTTAATGTAATCTATTCTTATACGAATGAAAAAGGTGAGAGGAAACAGAAATGGGAAACCTATGAAACGAAAGCCGAAGCAAAGAGAAGAAAAAAAGAAATTGAATATAAAAAAGAGATGGGATCATTTGTCGTTCGTAAATGCAAAACACTGGATGAGCTTATTACAGAGTATGTTGCACTTTATGGAAAAGAAAACTGGGCGCTTTCTACATATGAAGGAAATGTCTCTCTTATCAATAACTATATTCTTCCAATTATTGGTGATACGAAACTTTCAGAGATCAATACCCGATTCATCGAAAGATATTATCAGAGTCTTTTGAAGAGACGTGCAGTTATCAATCCATTGAATAAAACCAGTCGAAATGAATTTGTATCTTCCAGTACGGTCAGGGATATTAATAAGCTGCTTAGAAACTGTTTTGAACAGGCAGTGAAATGGGAGTTGATGGAGAAGAATCCTTGCACCCATGCGACTGTACCAAAACATAAATCACAAAAAAGAGACATCTGGACAGCCGATACATTAATGTATGCGCTCAGTGTCTGTGAAGATGAGCGATTAAAGCTTGCAATAAATCTATCCTTTTCATGTTCCTTACGACTTGGTGAGCTGCTTGGTCTTACCTGGGATTGTGTAAATATTTCTCCTGAGGCAATTGAAGAAAACCGTGCATATGTCTTCATCAACAAAGAATCACAGCGTATAAGAAAAGAATCGTTGAATGCATTGGATGGAAAAGATGTGTTGTTGGTATTCCCGACAAATCATAAGAAGAATTCTACGGTCCGTATTCTGAAAACACCAAAGACAGAAAGCAGTGTGCGTAAGATATTCTTACCAAAGAGTGTCGCTAATATGCTGGTAGACTGGAAAGCTGAGCAAGATGAAATGAAAGAAATTCTTGGTGATGAATATATGGACTATAACCTGGTTATGGCAAGTACCTTTGGTCTTCCTCTTGGTGATGGAGCAATCCGTGGTCCTTTAAAGAAACTGATCGAGGATTATAATCTTCCACCGGTTGTATTTCACAGTTTCCGTCATAGCAGTGTTACTTATAAGCTGAAATTGAATGGTGGAGACATCAAGGCGGTACAGGGTGATTCCGGCCATGCGCAGGTCAATATGGTTACGGATGTGTACTCTCATATCCTGGATGATGATCGAAGGAAAAATGCAGAGCTTTTTGAAGAAGCATTTTATGAGAAAAAGAATCTGGATCCACAGATGCATGTACAGCAGGAAAATAATAATGCACCTGTTGCTGATGAAGTCGATCCGGAACTTCTGGCAAAAGTATTGGCGAATCCAGAGATGCGGGCGTTGCTCAATTCACTGGCGAAAACGATGAAGTAATGAAAAATAGTGAAAAAATAGTGTAATTTTAGTGAAAAAACGATTCATAAAACGATATAATATATGGATGAAATGAGGATATTTATTGTGTATATGAATATTCTATCTCCATCATTTGATGATAGAATGATGGAGATAAATCTGAAATGAAGGAGATTCCTATGAGAGACTTTGATTTTATTGTAAGTCCTGCGAAGTTGTTAACACCTGAAATTGTTCAGATGGTTAGCAGCATCCATGAACATAAAGGCAAACAGGAATTATTTCTCGAAGCCAATGTAGATGAATTGAAAACACTCTTAGAAGTTGCATTGATTCAGAGTACGGGAGCATCCAACCGAATCGAAGGTCCATCTACTGGTTATGTCCGTATTTAAAAATATGAAAGCAGCTTATAAATTTGCCAGTCAAAAACGCATGGACAAACCGTCTCGTATGCGTTATATTATTTATAGACAAGAAAATATCTTGTACTTATGATAGGAAAGTTTAATTGAATACTGTTTACCATGATCGAACGTACGAAGCATGGTGGTCATATAACAGATGTCGATGGTAATATCAAGGCATTCCCCGATTATTAGCTGGAGCAAACAATCAGCTAACTTTCAGAGCTTTACAGAGCTTGACAGAGGGGGTATTCAGAATAACTCGAATTGAATCGGAAACAGTTTTATATAGTGTCCTACTTGGGTTTACCTTACCTCAGATTGACAGAGAGTGACAATAGGTTGGAGCTCTCCTAAGACTCTATTGTAGGTTCGATTCCTATAGGAGACGCTCATTTTTAGCGGTAATGAAGATAGTTTCATTGCCGCTTTTTTCATGCAGAATTGTAATTTCAGTGACAAATTTGTCAGCGAAGCAGGACTGAAAATACTGATTTTGTCAGCGGGAATGGATGCTTGTCACCGATTCACATTTTCTGATTTGTCACACAAAGGGATTAACTACAATGTAGGATGAGCTTTGGGCTGTAAAATTAGGAAAAGCAGTGAAACAAAACACGATATTCTTGTCTGTGATATCAGGCCTGTCGGAAGAGTCCGTTCAGATTAGAGAAATACAATCTATTCTGGACGGGCTTTTTTGCGTTCAGGGAAAGGAAATTGCCTATGAGTGGTATGTTCGGGACTCAAGCCGCAAAATCAAAAGCGTTCTCCGGGCAAAGGGAATGTCTGGCATACACACTAATTCCATTGGTATTTATGGGTACAAGAAAGACCCTAACGACAAAAACCATTGGATTGTTGATGATGAAGCCGCTGAGGTTGTTCGCCGGATTTACCGCATGGCGATAGAGGGAAAAGGCCCGTATGAAATCGCTCGTATTCTTGCTTCGGAAAAAGTTGAAAGACCGTCCTACTACCTTGCACAGCGCGGTTTAGGCAAACATAAAACCAGTTACAACCCCGACGAGCCATACACATGGCGCGGCGGCACAGTTGCAGATATTCTATCCAAGCCGGAATATATCGGGCATACGGTAAACTTTCGGACTTATAAGGAGAGCTACAAGGACAAACACTCCAAAATGACACCAAAAGAGGATTTAGTCATTTTTGAGAATACGCAGGAAGCAATTATTGACAAGGAAACATGGGAGCGCGTTCAGACCTTGCGAAAGACAATCCGTAGGACAGATACCATAGGCACAGCAAATCCCTTAACAGGCTTGATGTTCTGTGCTGATTGCGGGGCGAAGATGTATAACCACAGGGGCAAGGCTGGCAATGCGCGGGATTGGGCAGGGCGACCAACTGGAAAGAAACGTCCAGACCGCGACGAATACAACTGTTCCCGTTATGATTTAGGCAATCAACACTTTGATGATTATTGCACCACACACCTTATCCGTACTGCCGTTGTTAATGAATTACTGCTTGAAGCGATAAAGGAAGTTTGCGACTATGCACAGAACAACGAAGCCGAGTTTATGGCGCAAGTCTGTTCCGCTTCCGAGGACAGACAGGCAAAAGCGGCTAAAGCTATCCGACAGAGGAAACAGCGCAGCGAAAAGCGCACCGACGAATTGAGCCGCTTAATTCGCAAGCTCTACGAGGACAATGTAAATGGGCGGCTTTCAGACAAGCTCTTTGAACAAATGTTGCATGATTTTGAAGCCGAGTTAGAGGGCTTGACCGATAGTATCACACAAGACCAGCAGGAGCTTGACCGCATAAGCAGGGAAACCGTCAATGCCGAGAAGTTTCTTGCCCTTGTCAAAAAATATACGGATTTTTCCGAACTCACCCCCGCAATGATAAATGAGTTTGTTGAAAAAATCCTTGTTCATCAAGCCGAGGGCAAAGGCGCAAGCCGTACACAGGAAGTCGAGATTTTCTTTAACTTTATCGGCAAGGTAGAAATCCCGCGCAAAGAAATTGAACTAACAGAGGAAGAAAAGGCAGCATTAGCGGAACAGGAACGACGCAGGGCGAAGAAAGCCGAGTATAACCGCCGCTATATGGAGAAGAAGCGCAGACAATGGAAAGAGCAACAGGAACGGGAGAAAGAACAGCAGGAAGCTCTTGAATTACCTGCTGCTTCCACCGAGAAAGGAGAACGCATAGCATGAGAATACTCATTGACAATGGCAACACCCCCGCCGCCCCGCGCCCGTATATCGGGCATTACGGGCGGTTGCGGAAAGCCTACCTTGAACAGTACCGCCCCGACCTCTACACCGCCCTTGTCGCAAATGAGAAGCTGCATGAGCATTGCGCCGAGATTGACGAAGCCGCCCGGAGCCGGATTGACCTTATCATGCCGCAGCTTGCAAGGAGCGCGGGAGCTACCGAAGCACTCAAAGCTACCGACCCCATGAAATGGGTGGGACTGATGAACGCTTGCAGGGCGCAAGCGGAGGAAATTGCCAAGTTTGAGCTAGTCTATGTTTGACGGTCAAGAGCCGGAAAAAACGGAAATCACGCGATAGGAGCTGCCCGGACGAGGAATGGTTCATCGGGGCGGTTTCTATTTGAAAATCCTCATTTTCCCCAAGTCAAGAGCCGGGAAAAACACCCGAAAAATGCCCCTATTGCGTAACAGGGGCGCAGAAAGGAGAGTTTATGAGAACAGGGCTTACGAAGCAGGAAAAGACCACCGATATTTGGTTTGACGAGAAAAACCCGATTATCCATATCCGCACCCACAACACCGACTTAAAGAAGCGGCTTGCCGCCTACTCCGGACAGTACCCCGACCAGTGCCGCCAGACCGACGCAGACCCCGAAACGGGCTGCATGGAGTTTGAGATTGCAAAGGGGCGCTTCTCTTTCCGTCTGACCGCCCCATACAACGAGGAACGGCGGGAAGCTGCGCGGCGGTCTGCCAGAGAAAACAAGGCCACTGACAGGCTGAAATGAGGTGGATTTATTCATAACCATGTGCTATGATATTTATAGATAGTGAAACTTCCTTTCAATTTTTTCGTCTATACAAGTAACAGAGAAGAACAGGAGGCTTGTTCCATGAGAAAAAAGAGATTGATGATTGCAATAGCTTGTATCATTTTAGTAGGTATCGCGGTAATCGTATTTTTTTCACAACAGGGGAAAAAACCGTATAAGGATTTGGACGCAGCGCAGATTGTTTCCGCTAAAGTGTTATTAACACCGCCAGACAAAACGATTGAGATTGAAAATATCCAAGAATTAGTTGAATATTTGAATGATGTTGTTGTCTATAATGAGGATAATTCTTACACAGAGTATGATGGACAAGGCGTTGTTTTTACCTTGACTATGGTAGACGGTACACAAACAGATATTATGGCGTATAACCCATTTATTGTCATTGACGGTATCGGTTATAAGACAAAATATGAGCCATGTGAAGCACTCAACAGCTATGCAAATGAATTACTAAACTCTGGGACTGCCAATATAATTTTGGAAGAACCGCCCACATTAAGCGTTGTGAGTGACGAAACCGCTATCGGTGCAGTATTAGGAACTTATTCGTGGCAAAAAACAAATATTGACGGAACTGCTGAAAGCACAATAGCTGATAGCCCACACCCGTTAGAGTGCAAGGATCTGTTGTCCCCGCCATTTGAAACAACAGAAACAACAGCTACATTAAGATTTACAGAAGACCCAGATACAATTTTAAGTGTGCAGTGCTGGAGTGACGAACATTGGGGAGAGCCTGCTACAAACAGCGAAGATGTAACTATTGTTGGAAACGTACTCACTCTTAAACTGGGCGGATATATTTATGAAGTAACAGCTGAATGGAATACTGAAAATGGCTATGGCGGAACAGCAAGCTATTTTATATATTTGAAAACAGCAGACTAAAATTGAATAGCCACCCACAAGGGCAGCCGAGAAAATCGACTGTCCTTTTTCTATGCCGACAGGCAGAAAGGAGCGACCACCCATGACAAAGCCAAGAGAGAAAACCCGCGAGGAATTGACTGCCGAGATTGAGGACGGGAAGAAGAAAATCCGGCAGTTTGAAAATCGGGAAAAGATGCTGCGTCAGAAGCTATCCAAAGAGGAACGCAGAACACGCAGCCACCGCCTTATTGTCCGGGGCGCGGTCTTTGAAAGCATTGTGCCGGAAGCAAAGAACATGACCGACGAGGAAGCCGCAGCACTTCTTAGGCTTGCCTTGACGAGTGAACCAGCGCGGGAATATCTGAAAAAACGAGCCGAAAGCAGGAACGCCGAATAAATCCCTTAGGAACTAAGGGCGCACTTATACACCCTTACGGGCGTGTGCGCTCTGCCGAGGGCTTATCTTCGCACAGGGAGATTTCCCCGCGCTCCGATATGGCGGCTTTGCCGCAACAAGGGGCTGCACCCCTTGCGCCGCTTCGCGGCTATCCCTGCACACCCACAAAAACAGTACACCCGCCGTTGGCGTCTGTACCATTTTTGCGGGTTTTATTATCCTATCCGGGAGGTGATACCCATAGCCATTTACCATTGGAACATCGGCATTGTGAGCCGAGGAAAAGGCAAATCAGCCGTTGCCGCAGCCGCCTACCGAAGCGGCGAAAAGCTGACAAACGAATGGGACGGAATGACTCATGACTACACTCGCAAAGGCGGCGTTGTCCATACAGAAATCATGTTGCCGCCCCACGCACCGCCCTCATTCGCTGACCGTTCAACCTTGTGGAACAGCGTGGAGCTTTACGAGAAAGCCGGGAACGCCCAGCTTGCGCGTGAGATTGACGCAGCACTCCCCATAGAATTATCCAGAGAGGAACAGATCCGGCTTGTCCGGGAATACTGTTCCTCTCAATTTGTTTCCAGAGGAATGTGTGTGGATTTTGTTATCCACGACACCAACAGCGGCAACCCCCATTGTCATATTATGCTTACCATGCGCCCCCTTGACGAGCGCGGAGCATGGGCGGCGAAATCCAAAAAGGAATATGACCTTGACGAAAACGGCGAGCGTATCCGCTTGCCAAGTGGCAGATACAAGACGCACAAAATTGACCTTACAGGCTGGAACGACAAGGACAACACCCTCTTGTGGCGCAAGGCATGGGCTGACTATACCAACGACTTTTTGGAGAGAAACGGAAGCCCGGAGCGTATCGACCACCGCAGCAACGCCGAGCGCGGCATTGACGAAATACCGACCGTCCATATGGGCGTAGCCGCCTGTCAAATGGAGAAGAAAGGTGTAGCCACCGAGAAAGGCGAACTGAACCGAAATATCCAAAAAGCAAACCGCCTTATACGGGAAATCCGGGCGCAGGTTAGCAAGCTCAAAGAATGGATTGCCGACCTGTTCAAAGTGTGGGAAACCGCCCCGAAGCCGCCGCCGCAATCTCCCAACCTTGCAAATCTGTTGATGAAGTATTTGAGCGTTCAGAGAGAAAAGAGCCGGAAGTATTCGCAGCGTTGGCAACAACAGCACACAGCCGATGAACTGAAAACCATAGCGGCAGCGGTCAACTATCTCTCCGAGCATGGTATCTCTAATCTTGATGAGCTTGACGCTTCCCTTTCCTCTGTCAGTGATAGAGCCTATTCAATCCGGGCAGGAATGAAAACCGCCGAGGAACGCATGAAGAAGCTACAAAAGCTAATTGAATACGGGAAGAACTACACAGAGTACAAGCCCATTCACGATGAACTGAAAAAGCTGCAAAACGGCTGGACAAACAAGCGCGACAAGTACGAGGAAGCCCACCGCGCCGAGCTGACCCTATGGAACGCAGCAAGTCGCTATCTCCATGCAAATCTGCAGAAAGGAACAAAGACCTTGCCTATTGCGGAATGGGAACAGGAATATGCTGACCTCAAAACACAGAGGGACAGCGATTATACCAAACTGAAAGATACCCGCACCAATGTTTCAGAGCTTCAAAAAATCCGCAAATGCGTGGATATTGCACTCCGCGCCGACCAAGCGGAGCAGACGCAGAGCCGCACCAAACGGCATGATATAGACCGCTGAAAGGAGTTGAACTTTTATGTATTACACCCAAGAACAGATAGACCGCGCCAACCAAGCCGACCTTGTTTCTTTCCTGCAATCACAGGGCGAGCAGCTTACCCGCGCCGGACAGGAATACCGCTGGAAGCGGCACGACAGCCTGACCGTCCGGGGAAACAAATGGTACAGGCACAGCCAGAGCAAGGGCGGTGCACCCATTGATTTTGTCATGGAGTTTTTCGGCAAGAGCTTCACCGAAGCCGTTGAACTGCTGACAGGCGAAAAAGGAGCCGCCCCGCCGCTGGACAGACCAAGCCCCGCGCCCCTATCCGACTTCCGGCTACCACCCCGCAGCACCGACAACCGCATAGCGAGGAACTACCTCACAGCAGCCCGCCGCATTGATGAAGATGTGACGGGCTTTTTCTTTTCCACCGGGGATATTTACGAGGAAGCCGCCCACCATAACGCCGTATTCGTCGGCAGAGATGAAAGCGGCATACCGCGATACGCCCATCAGCGCGGCACAGCCGGGAGTTTTCGGCTTGATGTGAAAGGCAGCGACAAAGCCTTTAACTTCTGCTACCGTGGCGAGGGCGAAAGGTTGTTTGTCTTTGAAGCCCCGATAGACCTCTTATCTTTCCTCTGCCTGTTCAAAAAGGACTGGCAGAAGCAAAGCTATCTGGCGTTGGGCGGCGTGGGAGAAAAAGCCCTGTTGCGCTTTCTCTCTGACCGTCCGAACATCAAGACCGTTTTTCTCTGCCTTGACAGCGACCAAGCCGGAAGCGACGCTTGCAGCCGCTTTGCGGAGCTTGTGCCGGAGGGCTTGACCGTCCATCGGCTTATCCCTCTTTTCAAGGACTGGAACGAGGTATTGCAGCACCGGGCAGAAATCACAGACGGGAAGTATTTGCGGGAAGCAATCTACGGCTTGAAAGAGCCGCCGCAGGAAGAAACCGTTGAGATTATCCGCATGAGCGAGGTTGACACACAGACCGTTGAATGGCTATGGGAGCCGTATATTCCTTTGGGAAAGTAACCATTGTGCAGGGCAATCCCGGCGAGGGCAAGACCACTTTTGCCCTACGCCTTGCCGCCGCCTGCACCACCGGGGGAACGCTGCCGGGAATGAAGCCCTTGCCGCCATTCCAAGTAATTTACCAGACCGCCGAGGACGGGCTGGGCGATACCGTCAAGCCACGCTTGATAGAAGCCGCCGCAGACCTTGACCGGGTGCTTGTGATTGATGAAGCCAAGCGGGAGCTTACCCTGTCCGATGAGCGCATAGAAAAGGCAATCACGCAGAACGGGGCGCGGCTGATTATCCTTGACCCCATACAGGCGTACATGGGCGAAAAAACCGACATGAACCGGGCAAACGAAGTGCGCCCCATGTTCCGCCGCCTTGCCGATGTTGCCGAGCGTACCGGGTGCGCCGTTATCCTTATCGGACATCTCAACAAAGCTGCCGGAGGGCAGAGCGCATACCGGGGCTTAGGTTCTATCGACTTCCGCGCCGCAGCAAGGAGCGTCCTGCTGATCGGGCGCGTGAAGCGAGAACCGAATGTGCGCGTTATCGTCCATGACAAATCTTCCCTTGCGCCGGAGGGCAAGCCCGTTGCCTTTTGCCTTGACCCGGAAACGGGCTTTTCATGGATAGGCGAATACGACATCACCGCCGACGAGCTGCTGTCCGGCGCGGGCGGCAACACCGCCACCAAAACCGAACAGGCGGAACGGCTGATACTGGATTTACTGGCAGACGGGAAAGAGCTTGCCAGCGAGGACATAGAGAAAGCCGCTACAGAAGCGGGCATATCCGCCCGTACCGTCCGGGCGGCAAAGAGAAACCTTGACGGGCGCATTACCTCAAAGCGCATTGGCGCGGCATGGTATCACGCTCTTAAAAAGTGAAACGGCAAAATCCAAGTGGCAAAACCCAGATACCTTGCCACTTTGCCACTTCGCCACTTCAACCTCAAAACCACCGCCCCATGTATGACCGCATGGGGCTTTTCTCATGGAAAGGAGAGCCTATGAACAACGACACCAGCAACCGCAGCACCCCCGCAACCGCTTCCCCTCTGACCGTAAAGGAAGCCGCGCCACCTGTAATGATAAAGAAAATCGGAAAGACCACCTACCGCGTCAAAATCCATTTCAGTGAAACGAGCAAAGAAACCATGAGCGACAAAATCAAGCGTCTGATTTTGAATGACAGCGAAAAAAGTTCTTAAACACCCTTGACAAAACGTATCAGAGTATTCGGTTTTGGGAGGAACTACAGGATAAACGACCCTGTTGATTAATCCGTCATTTTCTAATTCTCTAAGTTGCTGGGTAAGCATTTTGGGAGTTGCAGATTTAATGAGCTTTCCTAATTCATTAAATCTAAGTGTTTTTCCAATGAGATGCCATAGGATAAGTGACTTATATTTACCACCTATAAGCTGAAGGGTTGCTTCTACTGGACATTGGAAAGATTGACATGGTTTCATTATATACGACCTCCTGAAATTTGAATCCATAGTATCATTTTGGGTAGTATGGCACTTAAAAGTGCGTACTTGTAAAAAAGAAATACTGTGATAGCATTATAGCGTACTTGTTGAGCAGGCACAACAAAAATGTATTAAAAATGAAAGTGAGGAATATTTTTATGGAGTTTTTATCTTTAGCAAAACAGAGATGTTCTGTAAGAAAGTATAAAACTGATGAGATTGAAAAGGAAAAATTGGACAAAATTCTGGAGGCTGCTAGAATTGCTCCAACAGCAGCAAATGCTCAGTCGCAGAGACTGTTAGTAATTAGTAGCCAAGAAGCAAAAGAAAAATTGTCTAAAGGAGTAAATTATCATGGCGCCCCGTTGGCTATCATTGTATGTGGGGATCATTCAGATGTTTTTGTGCGTCCGTTTGATAAAAAGGATATGGTAAGTGTTGATGCAACAATAGTTGCGGATCATATAGTATTAGAAGCAGAGGATTTAGGACTTAGTTCTTGTTGGCTTACATATTTTGATCCTGAGATTATCAGAAATGAGTTTAATATTCCAAGTAACCTTGAACCAATAGCAATTATTGCGGTGGGATATGCTGACACAGAAAAGGCATCACCAGACAGACATTCAAAGGATAGAAAAGCGCTTGAAAGCCTTGTTTGTTACGAAACTTTTTAAGCATATTAAGAAATAAAAGAGATTGTGTTTAAAGATGGAAAACTTGGCTGAGACGCAGCGAAGTAAATAAAATGAATAATATAGGAAGTCAGTAGTGCGTGAATAAACTGCTGGCTTCTTTTTTGATAGATACAGTCACTCCCAGAGAGTGTGCAGGATAGTAAAGTAATAATATCAACATGACGATATAGAAAATGCAGGGAAGCATTGTATTTCAAAGAGTTTGAGATACAGTGCTTCTGCGTTTCTATAGGAGATAGTCGTTCTATGCGGAAAATAGTCATTTGATGCAGAGAATGATCGAGTGAAAGATTTGTTTGATATAATAAAGAGTGCTAGGTGAGACTTGTATGGTTTATAGGCATGAGAGCAATTAAAGACAGGAATGAAAAATATGAACATTATTATTTGTGATGACAGGATAGATGACAGAAAAAATCTGTCAGATTTGCTGTCAGACTATGGTGAAAAAAAGAATTATGAGTTTGCTATTACAGAATATGATTCTGGAGAACAGTTATGCGAAGAACAATCGGCTTTGGAAGCGTGTCAGCTATTATTTCTGGACATCAATATGCAGGGGATGGATGGGCTGAAAACAGCTATGAGGATTAAAGAAAAATATCCAAAACTTCCAGTTGTGCTGGTGACGGCATACATGAATTACGCACTGGATGGATATAAGGTGAAAGCAAGCCGATTTCTGCTGAAAGATAACCTTGCAGACACCATAGAAGAATGTATGGATGATTTGATAGCAGAAATTAATAAAAACCGTAGAATTCTCGAATTTCGTTTTGTGGAGGGAACGATAAAACTTTATGCAGATGACATCATTTATATAGAAACAGAACTTCACAAAAATGTATTTTATACTGAAAAAGGTACGTTTCAGATTTATAAAAAACTGGATGAACTGGAAAACGAATTAAAGAATATGGGATTTGTGCGGGCGCATTTAAGTTTTCTTGTAAATATGAGGTACATTACAAAGATCAGCGGATATGTGATGACACTTACCACGGGAAAAAAGATTCCGGTTCCCAAGGCACGATATGCACAGGTGAAGAGGGAATATATGCTGTATAAAGGAGAAGAATAATATGACATTCTGGGTATTGGTATTTATTGCGGAAATGCTGGAAGTAAAAGGAACGCTATACTTTTTTGATACTTTTATGGAAAAAAGAGATGGCGGATATAGGAACAGATACAGATTTTTTGTTTATTGCGGAGTGCTTTATCTGGCAGCAGTCACAGGGATATGGATCGGAATGTTAAAATGTATCCTGATTATACTGGTTATGTCTTTACTAAATCTGGCTTATTATGAGGTCTCCTTCCGGCAGAGTTTTTTATTTTCAATCATCAACTATACAATGCTTGTATTGATTGATTATGTGACTGTTTTGCTGGGAAGAGGAGGTTCAATCCAAGAAAAATGGTTTTTACAGGCACTGATATCAAAGACGGCTTTTATCATTCTGATGTTGTTTATCAGAAGATTTAGCAAGACAAGAAAAAGCTACGGTCTGATTACAGGAAAAGAATGGTTACAGTTTTTCTGTGTTCCTGTATTTACGGTGGTCGGTTTCATTCTTATGTTTTATTCAGAAAACGATGATATGCAGAATGTATTTTTATTTCTTTCGGTGGGACTGGTTGTGATTAACCTTATCCTTATGGAGTTCATGCAGAATACCATTGAAAAAGAAGAGAGAATAAAAATTGCGGTACTTACGGAACAAAATCAGAAAAATCGTATTGCAGATTATCAGGATCGGGAAGAAATCTATGAGCGTCAGCGAAGAAAAATGCACGATTATAAAAATCAGCTTTCCACGATCCAGACATTGATAAAGAATGGACACACAGATGAGGCACTTTCCTTTACGCAGAAGCTGACAGAGAGCATAGCTGTCGAGATGTCGGCAATCAACACGAACCATCCGGTGGTGAATGCTATTTTAAACCAGAAATACCGCAGTATGCAGGAAAAACACATAGCAGTGATCCTAAAAGTAGGGGATTTGCAGGAGATCTGTCTGGAGGAGGAAGAGATTGTGATTCTGCTCTCTAATTTATTGGATAATGCAATCCGGGAGAGTGAAAAGGTACTGAAAAATACCGGAAAAGCGGTCATTCATCTGAAATTAGAGTGCGAAGATCATAAACTGATATTTGCGGTGAGAAATCCGGTGACAGAAAAGGTGGAAATTGAAAATGACACGATAAAGAGCAAAAGAGGGGATCATCACGGCATTGGGCTGTTAAATGTAAAAGCAGTTGTGGATAAATATGGCGGTGATATGGTGCTTTCCTGCGATGAAAATGAATTTAAGGCTGTGGTTATCTTGTAAAGAGATGGTCTTTGTGTGCGTAATATGGTCGTTTGATGATATGGGACTAGGAGAACAGGTTATTTTATCCGATAAAGAAAGCAAAGGAGGTTACTATGAGTAATACAATTAATGTGAACTATATGACACGGGCTTACAATCAGTACCAACAGAAAAATGCGGCTAAAGATCAGGAGAAGGAAGATACAAGGTTTGCGGATAGTGTAAGAGAAAAGAGCGAAGCTAGTGGAAGTATAGTGGGCAATTCAAAAATAGGTTCTGTGTCTGCTAAAGATATGACGATGGTGGAATACAAGCAGTACATTTACAATAAAATATCTCAAATTCCAATGCACCCCACAAGAGCAGGCGAGTCAATATCTGTTACAATTTCAGAGGCGGGTTTTGAAGCAATGAAGAATGATCCAGAGTATGAAGCATGGGTATTAAATGATTTGCAAGTGGGTTGGTCACAACCAGATAAATGGTCCGGTATATGCGGAGGAGCGTTTTCTACAATATATTATGGAGCATCAAAAGAAGAATGTCATGCTGAGATGTGGAGTGCTGGTTATAACAATGGGAATGGTGGGAAGATTTTTAATGATAAGTCAAAAAATAGTTTTTGGGAGCGCAGAATAGAAAATAAAAATAGAATAGAAAATCAAGTAAAGCAACAACAGAAAAAAAAGCGGATTCAGAAAAAACAAGCGGAAAGAACAGCTTATGAAGAATATGTGCAAAATAAAAGGTTATCAGCTCAGGATGCCAGAACTCGATTGGTGGCTGAGAGTAGTTCGTCTGCTAAGACTGTCACAATAAGTCAGGCAGTAGCTTCTTATGAGGCAAATTTTACAATGGCAGTAAGCGTATCGAACAAAACCCAATAGCCTGCAAATAAAAAATCAAGGCTAAATAGAAAGGAGAGATGCAGTATGGGAATTAATGGAGTATCATCGTATGCCAATACATACACATACGGAAATGTAAAAAATGAAAATGTAAAGCCATCAAAGAATAGTGAAAAGAATTATTATGCAGGATACACTATGAATTCAGCCAATAAGTTTAAAAATGTATCAGACTATTCAAAGTATTTGACTAACAAGTATAAATGTTTGACTCCATGCAAAAATGCTTCTGTATTGATTGACAGAAGTGTAATGCAAAAGGCATGTGGAGATGAAAAAACTGCGAAATGGCTTGAGGAAAATTTAGCAATTATGCCAGATGTTATACGAAATGCACAGAAGGCGGCAATAAGTCATGGTAGTAAACTGATATCAGTGGAGTTTAAGTTTACGAATAATGGAACCGAAATGACAACCTGTGGCATTTTTGGAGAGACTGGTACGGATTCAGAAATTGACAAATGGCTGGAGAGAATGAAAGAGGATAAAGAAAAAGAAGATAAAAAAACAGAAAATATGATTGCTATAGAAGCGACAACTAAAAATAAGGTAGGTTTTGATATATATGCATAGTATCAATTTCTATAATTTTGAAGAAAGAAAAGATTACAAACAAGGTATTGAAGGTAGTGGAGAGAATTGCCCGGAATGAAGTGGAAAAAACAGTTCTTGGCAGGACGGCAGAGTGTTCAGCGATTTATCACCAGCCGAAAAGACCGAAGAAAAGGGAAAACTAGGTCAGAATAATGAAATATTTTGTGGAGTGTTGCGGTTGTGATTATCGTAATGGCAAAACAAAAGGAGTTAATATGGGATTAGGCGTTGAAAATTCAGTTAAATCCGGGCGGGAATCTGACCTATCAGGATTACGCAAGCGATATCTGGGAAATTTTAGCATATAACCGGACACAGCACAAAGATATTATGTCTGAGTTAAACGTACAGTTTGTGATAGTAGACGGTACAATTCAGATAAACTGATTGGAGGAATAGAAGTATGCACATCGGTTTTGGTCAGAATACCGTATCTTCATTGTACGGTCATCAAAAAGGCGATCATATGAAAACTATAGGGTTTTCTCATAAAAAGCATAAGGCAAATGAATCGCAAGAAAAAATGACCGTAACATCCGGCAAGGACGTATGCCGGAAGATAGAACATTCAGATGAAGTCGATGGGGAAAATCAGGAAAACACATATATACATGATAGTTTTGCCTTAGACGCTAGTTACGCAAATTATATCAGAGAAACGGTGCCTAAAACTGTTTGGTCAAATGATTATCTTCGAGAATTATGGGATGAAAATGCTAAATATTTAAAAAGTATCCGTGAAAGTAAAAATGGGTATGGTTTCGATGATATTGGAATGGGAGCTGCATATGCCTATTCTACTATGTATCAAAAAATTGTAGAAGGATATAGGAATGGAACAAGAGAAGTGTATGTATGCGATAATCCAGAGAGTGGGAAAAGACGTCTGTTGTTAATGGATGAAGAATTGGAAAAGCTAAATAAAGGTTTTGAGGAACTGATAAAATGGGACAAAATGGTTGCCAAAAGTCAAAAGCAAAATGCAGAAAATAAGCAGAAATTTCAGAATACAAAATTGGATGAATCGTTTGATGCCTTTGATATAAATCAGGCATGTGACTATATTCAAGATTCTTATTTAGAGTTCCGTTCACTTTATCTGGAGCAATATGAAAGAACGGGAGGAAATATAGATATAAAGTCTTTGTTTTCTTCTGTTTTAAGAAGCGGAAATCAGGATATGCATAAATATTGTGAATTTCTGTTTGAAAAAATTGGTTTTATTGTTTAATGCGGGTATTAAAATGTTTGAGAAATATTGAAATAATAAGGAAAAAGCAAGGGAGGGCAGTGGACTATGAACATTTTAAATAAACAGATTGATTCCATCTATGACCGACAGAAAAATTTATATAGTAAATATCCGCATTATAGCCAACAGAATGCAGAAAGTAAAAAGGTATGCGAACAAGAAAAAATCACAGCAACATCTGGAAAGGATGTATTGGGTATCACAAAAGGAGATAAAGAAAATTCTTATATTGTGCATTTCTCTGATTCTGCAATGGTCAGCAGGGCAGTTGCAAGAGGATATGTTACGGTCAATGGTAAAGAGGTGGAATTGACGGAAGATATCAAGCAGCAGTTGTTAAAGACAGACAAAGAAGCAAGTGCTGCGAGAGAAAAGGCATATCAGGATTGGTTGATAGTTTCTCGCAACTCTATTTTACCATAAATCTTGAGGAGATATTTTATTTTAACAACAAAAAATGCCGTATTTATGCGGCTTTTGGCGTTTCGCAAACGCCTATTTGATATAAAGGCATGAAAAAGTGCTGATAAAGGAGGATTAAAAATGGCTATTAGTGGAATAGGACAGAGCTATTATCAGAACAATGTTGCAACAACGAAAAGTACAAAGAGCGTAAACAGCACGGGAGAAACGGGCAATACAAAGGAATTATCAGAAGCGGAAGAAATGGCGATTTTCAAAAAGGAATTTTATGCTGAAATTGATAAGATACCCAGAAATAGAACTATAACCAATGTGGCTATCAACATATCAGAGGAAGCATTTAAGAATATGAAAGATGATCCGGAGTACAGGCAAAAGATATTATCAGCACTTAAACGTGACTTAACTTCGTCCTTTGCACCGTTGGAAGCTTCTATGGTGCTCACTGTAGGAGCTACTGCTAAAGATTATAGGGGCGATTCATGGTCTGGTGTTAATAATCAATCGGAATTTTTTGCTCGTTCACAAAACAGTTTTTATAAAAAGACAAGCAACAAGAAAGATAGACAAAAAGAGCTTTTGGAAGAATATCTGGAAAAACGGGCGCAGGTTAAAAAACAGCAGCAGGAAATGTTGAATGAAAAGATTGCAAAGCAGGAACAGGAAAGAAGCCGATTATTACGGTCGTGGAACAATGAAAGGCTGTTGTCAAAAGCGTCTAATGCTTATGAAGCAAGATACCAAACGGCAGTTGTTAAAGGTAGATAAAGAAGCAAGTGCCGCGAGAGAAAAGGCATATCAGGATTATGTTATGCAGTATGAGATGGCGGTTGCAAAGCAACAGAGTGAAGCGTGGAGAAAAGCGTTAGATGGAGTGCCAGATAGTTTAAGAATGTTGTTGGAAATAAATAATACTGAAAATGTGCCGGAATATTCAGAAAAACAAAAAAAGCAATATAACGATGCAATCAAGGCTTATGATCATACCGGTAACGGTGTAAGCTGGTCGCAGTTTGAATGGAAAACTTACGATACACAGATGACAGTCACATTTGAGGATTCGGTGAAAGTTGAAAGCATTTCAAAAGGAATGAATGTGATAAATGGGTAGATGCAATGGTAAATAGGAGGGACATTTACGCAAGCGATATCCGGGAAATTTTAGCATATAATCGGACACAGCACAAAGATATTATGTCTGAGTTAAATGTACAGTTTGTTATAGCAGACGGTACAATTCAGATAAACTGATTGGAGGAATAGAAGTATGCACATTGGTTCTGGTCTGAATACCGTATCTTCATTGTACGGTCAACAAAAAGGTAATCAAATGAAAACTCCTGCATCTGGGGAAAAGACATTTTATACGGCAGAAACACCAAAGGTATATCAGATATTTACAACAGATAATATGTTGTGGACAGGAGGTAATGGTACAGGTCTTTCTTATTGCCTTAAATATGCGGATGATTCGACGGATGAAAATCCAGTGGTGTTAGCGAAAGGTG
>NZ_QTVB01000031.1:0-29695 GCF_003435965.1 Roseburia sp. AF42-8 | reverse complement strand
TTATTTTGTATTTCTTCATTTAATCCAAATTTATACGATTCACAAACTACTTGTTTTAAAATGTCCGCTTTTATATTTATCAATATTGACCAGTCAAAAGTTGTATATGTTTTAATTTCATCAAGTAATGGCTGATATATTTGATTTTTGCGTTCAACAGCCATTGATGATTGTTTTTTTCCTTTAATCACACCACCAAACCATCCGCCTATACCACCTATAGCAAGCAGTATTGTTCCTGACACAATATCTTTTAAAACTTCATTCCAATCCATTGTTTTTGCCTCCTGAATTCAAAGCACACACTTTCTTTGTCACTAGACAATTAGCAAATATCCCCTTTTACAATTCTACCAACACATCTTCATCAAAATAATAAATATTCTCTTTCTTATACCCATATTTTGAATCAGGAAATGCTATATGTGGCTCAAAAGTAAAATAATTCATCGCTACAAGTTTCGCCTTATTTCCTTTTTCAATATAAATTCTGTCACTCTTAACTTTCGCAATGGAATGTCCTAGATTACCCATAAAATCAAGATTCACAAATCCGTTTTCAACTATGAACTCATTCATATGATAATATAGTTCTTCAAAAGTGGTTTCTTTTGTAACAAACCGAAATAATTCTGCATGTAGCTTTTCTTCCATTTGCAAACCACTTTTCCACTCTTGGTTCTGAATTAACTCTATATCATCTACAACCTCACCATTTTCTACAATAATAGTTCTAGCATAATCTCCCCAGATATTACCTACCTGTGGGCTTAAATCAATTGTTATAATATCATTATTTTCTATAATTTTATCCGAAGTTACATATTGCTTTCCAAATACGGAAACCGTTGTTTCATCTCCTGCAAATACAAATGCACCAACATCCCAATACCAGAAAGAGTCTGCACCTAACTCCATCAGTTTTTCCTCACATAGCTTTCGAATATCAAATAACTTCATACCCGGCTTAATAATCATTTTTATATATGCTATAGTCTGTTTTGCAGTCTGCTGTATCTGACTATAAGATTGCTTTTGTATTTGCAGATATTTTTCAATCAACTTTGGTTGTATCAATGGATAAGTCCAATTTTCTGGTAATTCATCCATAAGTACCACCTTCTCCATCTCGCAATGAAGTTCACCTGAAAATTCTCTTATTTCTGCAAAACATAATAATCCAAATGATTCCTCTCCGTTTTCATTTATACTGTTCTTACCTGTGACAGAATATACACATAGCTGTTCTATATCAAACTTAACGGCACCTGTTTCTTCTTGAAGTTCTCTTTTAGCAGTCTCTAAAATATCTTCCCCTCCTTCACGATGTCCACCCGGAACTTCATATGTATCGCGTTCTTTATGTTTACACATTACCCACTTCCCATTACTCTGTGAAATAATCACTGCAAACTTCAATAAATCGTCATCAACTGTATCATAAAAATTCACTTCTAACATATCACCTTTCTCCTTCCCACTCTGCCATGAATTCCTCAAGATAGGATTCCATGATAGATTGTCTATGCCAAGCTTTCTTCTTTGCAGCATCCGTATTCATCATATCCTTTAGCAATAGTAACTTTTCGTAAAAATGATTAATGCTTGTAGAATTTTGATTTTGCTGATACTTTTTTTTACTCATATTAACCAAAGGTTTTATCTCCGGATCATAAATCTTTCTACCTTTTCTACCACCATAAGCAAATGCTCTTGCAATTCCAATTGCTCCGATTACATCCAGCCTGTCCGCATCCTGCACGCATTTACCTTCTATCGTACTTGGCACAACTGAATCGTTTCCTGCAAATGATACTTCCTCTATAATCTTACACACAGTTTCAATAATTTCATTATCCACGCCGTTGCCTTTCATAAAATTAACTGCCTTTCTCTTCGAAACATAAGTTTCCGGTGAAAGCTTGGCATCATCTACATCGTGTAATAATGCTGCTAACTGCACAATCTGCATATCCGCATTTTCCTGCTTTGCAATTTCTACCGCCAACCGATAAACCCTAATGGTATGATGGTAGTCATATCCACTGGAATCAGCAGCAAATATTTGTTTCACATATGTTATAGCATTTTCTATCATAATACCTGTCTCCAATATCATCGCACCCTTCTTTGATATAAAAATCTTGTAATACCAACCAAAAACATTCCATCTATATGTGAATAATATCCATAATAAATCATTTAATCTATACTGTTACAGAATTCCTCGATTTCTTCTCTCCTGCACTCCAAATCTTCCTTATATTCCACCGAACACAAACCAAGTCTATCACAACATTCAATTTCCATATGTCCATAAAAATGTTCTATGGTTGCAATAATCCTCTCACATTCCTTCATTCCCGGTCCAGTTCTTAATGCGATAACATATCCCTTCTTACCACTACTTATCTTGGCATGCGGTTCATGTGTGTTACACCACGGAGTGCATCTATCAATAAAAGATTTAAATTGTCCTGGTACATCTGCCCAATACGATGGAGAGACAGATATAACAATATCAGCCCATTCATATTGCTCAATTATCCTATCAACATCATCATTCTGAACACATTTTGCTGTATTATGACAAGTTCTACATCCTTTGCAATATTTTATATCATAATCATCAATACATATGTTTTTAACATCATGTTTCTTTTCCAGACAAGCAGTAACTATATTAACAGTTTCTGCTGTTGCTCCATTTCTTACAGGACTACAATTCATTATCAATACTTTCATTTTGACCTCCGTTTTCATGTACCACTTTTTTATATGATATCACAGAATCACTACATCATCAATAACAATCGCAACTTCTTGCGATTGTTTCCTAGTTTCCATTATATAATTCGGGTGCATAAAATGAATCGGGGATATGCAGAGGAATCACCTTTCTCTGTCCCTATTCCATATTTTATCTTCCGCCTTACCTTTATCAACATCTCTGCTAATTGCTTCATCATAAATCCTCTGGAACTCCTCATAAAGCTCATCCCCATCCAGCTTTATTACAAGTTTTTTCATCACATCCGAAAACAACTTTATGCTTCCACTAATATCAGCAATATCAAATCCGAATATACCAGCCTTAACAGAATTACTGACATTCTCATAACCACCAAGCTCTGATATTCTCCTGATAATCCAGCCAACTTTATCCACAGGTTCTTTTTCTTTAGGTTCCACTAATTTACTTTTACCTGTTACATCAGTAATATCTTCATCCATTCTTGCCATATTCACATCAGACACAGTATGAATATCTGACATTACAGGTATATCATTCTGAATATTGTTAGAATTCATCACCTCAACATTTATATCCGGCTCAACAACAACTCCCGCTCCTTTCTCAACCGCAGTATTCTCTTCCATCTCCGGTATCTCAACATCCCTGTCAGCAACAATCTCCTCATTCTCCGACACTGCATAATATGCCGTATACAAATCTTCTTTCACAATGCTATCAGCAAGCTGCAACTGTCTCTTAAGCTCCCTTTTCTCCTGCTTCAGCTCGTCCAGTTCTTCCTGCACTTCCACATGCCACATCTGATATTCACGATACTGCTCATCCGTCTTAATATTCCGTTTCCGACTAGAACTTTCTCTGTATATCTCCTTCTGCCTGTCCTCAATCTGCTGAATCCTATCTTCTTTCTCACTTATGAAATCCACAAGCTCCACAATACTTTTGATGTCATTATTCACAAGCAGCAGATATTCGTCCTGTAACCGATGAAATCTCTTCAACTCCTCTGCATACTTTGCTCCACCAACTACAAAACGCTTCTGTTCTACAACCCTTAATCTGTATAGCTTGCCTCTAACGCAATCTGTGATATGCCTTGCTTCCTCGCATCTTTTATCAATAAATCCAATGTATGATATGCAATTCCCTGTCTACGATATTCCGGATTGGTATACATATTCATGATATAAGCCTTTTTGCCTGTTGGGTTATGATATGTCGGCATAACCTGATAAAAGCTGACTCCACCTGCACCGATAAACTTTCCGTTATCATATACCAAATATGCAATATGCTCTCCAGTTTTCAATGCATATCTATAATATGCATATGATTCCTTCTCTACCAGAGACATATCCACATCATCTGACAATTTATTAGCTGCACGCAGGACAATTATTCTCGTTCTTACTAATTCATCAACATCTTTCATTGTTGCTTTCTTATATTCAAATCTTTTTATATGATCGTATGTGCAGCCACCCAATGATTCGTCAACCATCTCTGTTACATTCTTGTCAACACGCACACTTCTTCTTTTTAACTCTACTGACATAAAGCACTCTCCCCTTGTCTTATCTATTCTGCCCATCCCTTATAAATGGTTCCTTGATTTCTTTACGTAACAACTGACTATATGCTTCTACCTTACGAAATGTGTTTCCTAACATTTCCCGACTCCTGTATTCTCTAATAGCTTCCATATCAAACTCCGCATAAAAAATCCCCTCAGTTTTATCATCAGCCAGCAAAACTGTGTTATCAACACATTTTCCATTTCTATCCCAGCAAATTGGACTATATGCGCAGGAACATCCAGCATTATCTCCATTCGGATTTGCCATAGCGACTGCAACCATATTTTCATAAGCTCTTGTGGAAAGTGCTCTGATTCTTGGTTGCATGGAACCACAATCATTTGGCACCAGAATAACTTCAGCTCCTTTTAACATCAGTATTCTTGCACTTTCTGGGAACTCTCTGTCATAACAAATCATAATACCTAATTGTATTCCTTCAAAATCACACACCTTAAATTCTTTCCCTGATTCAACATCTCTTTCATCTGCGAAATCACAGGTATGCACCTTAGAGTATTTCATCAATATATTGCCCGATTTATTGATAACAAAGGCTGAGTTCTGTGGCTGCTTACTACCTTTTGTAAACGCAGTAAGTACTACGCCTATTTTATATTTTTTAGCATTCTCACATATTTTGGCAATTCTTATATCATTATCTGCAATGCTTTTTTCATATGACATAGGCAAATCATATCCTGTAATAAAACATTCTGGCAACAATAGAATATCTGCATGGTTTTCCGAAGCCTCTTCCATTGCCATAATGATAGTTTCAATATTCTTATCTATTTGTTCATTAATAGAACGTTTTTGTAGTATAGCAACCTTGAACATTCACTTTCCCTCCTATAAATAATTCAAAATGTCAGATAAGTTATTAACTTCAATATCGGCTTTTTCACTCTCGTCCATTACAGTCCACAAACTTCCAAATCCCTGTTTTATCCATATCGTTTTCATTCCTAACTGTTTTGCTGGTACAATATCATTATCAATGCGGTCACCAATCATTACAGCATTTTCCGGCTTACAGCCACTTCTTTCCAAAGCAATTTCAAATATACGTCTGTCCGGTTTTGATACACCTTCTTCTGCTGATGCAATGACTAAATCAATATATTTTCGCACTCCGAGATTTTCTAATCTTTCAGAAGTTCCTAATGGTTGGTTTGCAATTATACCAATTTCATAATTTCTGCTTAACCTTTTCAGGCAATTTTCAGAATCTGTATACAGCTTTTCATATTGTGATTCCCATTTAGGTAGTTCTATCCCCAATTGTTTTGCTATCTCTAAATCACCTTTTTTATTTCTCCTGTATAATGATATCGCATGTTCATAAATTTGTTGCGGAGTTATACCAGATAATTCAGCTATTTTTTTCATCCTATCTTCATAAACTCTACTTTCATCAACCAGCGTCGAACCAACATCAAAAAATAACCATTTTATTTCATCCTTCTTAGGCAAAAATCCTCTTTGTCTCGCTTCTTCTAGCAGTCTTGGTTGAATTTCCGGATATGTCCAATTAAGCGGTAGTTCATTCATAATTGCTATTTTCTCTATCTCACTATGTAAATCTTTTTCAAACGTATGTATCTCCGCGAAAAATAACTTTCCAAAGGTTTCTTTCCCATTAAAGTTGTCTGGCGCCGTCACAGAATAAATACATATCGGATTTATCTCAAAATTAATGGCTCCTGTTTCCTCATACAATTCTCTCTTTGCTGTTTCAAGAATATCCTCACCTTGTTCTCTATGTCCTCCCGGCACTTCCCATGTACTTCTTTCTCTATGCTTGCAGAATACCCATTTTCCATTATGTTTTGCAATAATAACTGCAAACTTCAGCATTGAATCATTAATACTATCATAAAAATTCACTTTCGTCATATAATGCTCCTTATTAGATTTCATCTATTTTCTTGCCATTATTGCTCTCACAAATAGAGCCAAACTAGAGCCATTTGATAAAACAAATGCCGGAAACCCGCATAAATACAGGCTTTCGGCATTTCTGTCCGTTATTCGAACTCGGCGTGTTCTTTGCTGTTATTAACTGTATTTGTTTAAGTTTTCTACAAACACACGCCATTTTTTACTTCAATTACATCATTTATTCTGGCTTGCTGATTTTCCGTTGCCAAAATGTTGCCACCACTATCTCTTTAGTCAAATAGCGACATCTGTGTATATTCTTCCTCCGTAGTTTCTTGATATTTTAAGATTTCAACCAATTTATCCAAGAACCCTTTTTGACCTTTAAATATTTTCTTTTTGGCTTCTTCAATAGCAAACCATTGCGCTCTATCATTTTCTGGAAATTTTTGAATTTTTCCAGATTTAGGAGGCCACTCCATTTCAAACAAATTACTTTTTACTTTATCTACATCAATTTCCATCTCTACTGCAAAAATCGTAATAAGTTTCTTACTCGGCTGTTTAATTGTTCCAAGTTCTAATAGATCTTTTTGGATCTTACAACCTGTTTCTTCTTCAAACTCTCTTTTTGCTGTATTCAAAATGGTTTCATCGGTTTCTTGCAAGCCTTTGGGTATCGACCATGCAGCCTCATCTTTTTTCGCCCAAAATGGTCCACCCGGATGAGCTAACATAACTTTTAGTTTCCCATCAACATATTTATAAGCTAATATACCACCACTATGCTCTACCATTGATATTTTACCTCCACGTTCAATTTAACGGCAATTCATCCCACAGTATTCCGTCATCAATTAATTTATAATAACTTTGTTTAAGTGTTTCATAAAAAATACCACTATTATTTTGTATCTCAAATGCAAAACTCTTTCGCATCCCAACATCATAGGGTTTCGTTTCAATCTGAATTGTTCCATTTTCAGTATCACCGTCTAATATTATTGCACTCCCAAAAGGCAATGTTTGATGAACCTTGATAACAAGACGGTCTTGTTCATCTTTCTTTAAAGAGTTTCTAAAATTTACTAGCGTTTTTATAGCACTGATTGTATTTTCTTGTAATGTTTTTTCAGATTGTTTAAACAAAGGCATTATTGTTCTATATAATTCATCATTATATGGATTTAGCAATGATATTACTACTCTAAAATTCTTATTATGTTTTAATTTTATTTTAAATACTCTACAAATATCATCAACCGGTATTCCTGTTGCCAAAGTAATACTTACCATGCAAATACTTTCTGTTGCTCCGTTTATGTACTTGTCTATTGACGATGCATGCTTTCGATATTTACTATAGTCATCTCTCGAAGAATAAAATGCACTAAGTCCTATTGTATAAATTTGCTCGATTACATCTTCTGAAATCACTTTTTTAGTTATCTTATTTTTATTTATGACATTTCGAATTTTGTTAATTGAAGGGCCAAGCGCAGCTTTTAAATTTCCATCTTTTCTTTTTGCATTATATTTTAGCATTGTTATCCCAGCCAAGTCTGTTGGCAAATGAATTTTTTCATCACCATCAGGAATTATAATAAAACAATTTTTTTGTCCTATCGCTCCCATAAACAAACCCAATTCCAATATCACATTATCCCGTACAATTTCTTCCTCCTTCCCCCTGATTTTAGCTGTATCATCTATTGAAAAAACAAAAATACCATAATCGGTAATTTTTAACCTTTCAATTAAATCAGGAATAGTATATGAGGACGGATCAAAAACTCCCTGATCCCAAACTGTACACTCTGCATTATATTCTAACAATTCTTGAGCCGCATAAGCAACATCCAGTCCCTCTACTGAAGATGCAATAAAAATCTGAGGTTTATCTTTTGTCATATCTATCCCTCCTTTGTCCTTTTCCAAGAACTTTCTTTTATTATATCCTCAACAAGTATTTGTGGCAACAAAAAATCTTTTTCAATACTAATAATTACGCCAAAATAAGTAATGGCAGATAATCAATAGACCTCCTGCCATATAAAATACTCTGTATAAAATTTTCAATTATTCAAACTCGGCGTGTCTCTCGTTGCCATTAACTGCATTTGTTTAAGTTTTATGCAAATACACGCCGCTTTTTACTTCAATTACATCAATTATTCTGGCTTGCTGATTTTCCGTGCCAGAATGTTGCCACTCAATCTAAAACTTTAGGGCAATAATCCTAAAAGATTATTGCCCCAAACATAACATTACACAACAATTATCAAAATACAATCTTATCTAGTAATGCATAACCATATAGCTAACTTACCTAACAAATATAGTATATCCAGTTTTCATCAAAAAGTCAACTAATATTTAAGGCTGAAGCCAATAACTGTCTGGACGAGCAATTAGCCTTGCATTATTATATGCCATTTCCGTTGTGAGGCATGTATGTCCATAATAGACTGTTCCATCATCACTCAGAGATAAAACCAAAGCTAAATCTGGTTTATCTGGATTCGTTAAGTATAAAGGAGCTAACAATTGAATTTTGTCATTATATAATTGCGGAACAACCGTTTTATAATTAGCTTCTATACGCTTCTTAACTGACCTGATAGCCCCATCAATTAAATTCTGGCAAAACTCTTTACCATTAGCACGTAACTGTTCAGGTATTCTCAAAAAATTTTCCTCGTCATACAATATATGATCCCACTGTGGAATGATGTCTAACTTAATATCATATATTAACGCACTTGGATCATCAAAATAACTTGCTCTCTGCAAATCTAATGCAGCAGAATTAGGAATATCTGTAAATTTTATCGTGTAACTATTGTAAAACGCAGTAAATCTCCACTCTTGAAATCCAGCTATCGGATTTTTAATGCAATAAAAGTAAATTGGCTGCCATGTCTTATCATATAATCCTGTATTAAAACATCCCACTTTATCATCCATATAAATATACTTTTGCTTATCACTGTCAGGAACTTCTTCTCGTTCTTTCCACAATTTTTCAAAAGTAAAATACAGATAATTTTTCAAGATACCAAAATCTTCTTTTCCTGCATAACTCCATTTTTCAGCCGGTAAATCATTCGTTGCCAACATTTGCAATCTATTTGTAAAAAATTCATAATTGCCCAAAAAACTCCAATCCTTAAGACGCATATATTTTTCTCCATTCAAAATAAAATCAGCTTAGTCTATCGCAACCATTTCTACATCCTTATTATAGCAAATCCTCGCAGATTAACAACCTATTTTTGAAATGTTACGCAATAGAATCCCATTTTCGGAGATTTAGATATAAAATATCGCAACACCTTTTATCATCTCTGAAATCCTTTGAAAAATAAGGCTTTCAGAACGCCTAATGCGTAACATTCTGCCCCAGCCCCATTTCCTTTATCACTTGCTTTGCACTATCCGCTTTATTACTGGGTACAATAATTGCAATCCTATCATCAATACCTCTGCCCATGCCATAACGTACAGACGCAAATCCGGCGTCTCCTAAATCCTGTCCGTATGCCATAATACCGTTATCTTTCAATGTACTTATTATCATTTCCGCCTGCATATTTCCGTCTGCTATAAATACATTTACAGGCTGTTGCTCTTTAACCAGTACAGCCTCATTATCTGGCATACTTTTTTCTCTTCTTTTATGATTGATACAAGCCAGTATTCTCAATACCCCAAAACCAACTATAGCAATTCCCACAAAAAATATAAGTGCGCTATGAACCGCTTGAGACGTTGTTGCACCTAATCTGATATAGCAAATAACCAATGCTACCGCAAATACTCCGGCACATATCACAGATATCAACGCATCTGTAAATGGCGTACTTTTGAATCTGGAACCTGTCTCCCAAACTCCATTATAGGTCATCACTCCAATATAAGCTGCTCCACCAACAAGCAAAACAGCAGTTTCTCCTGCCACAATCGCCAATTCTCCCACCATGAGAAGCTGAATGATTATCACAGCCGCACAAATAGCAAAGGTTAGACCAAATGCAATATTTCCGGCTTTTGTTACCCTCTCTTTTTCCAGTTTGTTATAGTCTGACACTTTAGATAATGTTTCTCTCAATTCTTTATCCATATTCTCGCTTTTCCTTTCTCCGTCCAAAATTTCTTTCACTTCTACATTATAGAACTCCGCCATTTTGATAAGGATACTTAAATCTGGCATATTAGTTCCTGTTTCCCACCGAGAGATCGTTCTTCCCGATACAAGAAGAATTTCTGCAAGCTCTTCTTGTGTTAATCCTCGTTCTTTACGAAGCACCTTTAAAAATTCTCCTATCTTTTTCGTATCCATTCTTTTCCCCTCCTTTCACTTGCACATTACCATAAATGTCAACAGCAAAACACGACACAAAGCGAGAAATGCCCTATTTTCGCCATTAGACACGATTGTCTAATTAAATTTTCTTGTATTGCAAGGTCATTTTACCAGATACTCGCTCAATTATCCATGTTATTTTAAATAACAAATAGCAAATCCCCACCAGCCAGTCAAGAGTAAACTGAACGGCTACGCCGCTCTTGACTAACTGGCGGGGATTCACTCCATGGCAGCTAAGAGGGCTTTAAGCAGCCCTCCGCCTGTTAGCGGGCTTCCCGATTATGTTTTCTCTTTGCAGCCCGTTTCTGCTCGGCTTCTATCTGTTCCTGTTGCTTTGCCCGGTTAATGACAGCATTTACTTGTTCAGAGCCGACCACCGCCTTCACACGTTCAAAATCTGCCGCCACTATTCTTAGTTCCCGATTTTCCTCCAAGACTACTTCCAACCTGTTTGTCAGCCGCTCGTTTCCTCTCCGTTCCCTGTTATATGCCGCTTGCAGCTTTGTAAACTTATTTGAAATATCCAGATATGCTGAATAAACAGAGCGCATGACTTGTACGATTTTCTTTACCAGCGGTTTTGCTTTCTTCTCCCGATACGACTTTGCAGATTCCATAACCGCTGCTTCTGGAAGTGTCTGCTCCGGATCTGCGGAAAAGTCTGCCGCCAGCTTCTCCATGTTCTTTACCATAGGAGCAAGTTCATTCATGCGCTTCTGGTATTTGTCCGCCTGTTTCTGCGCTTTCTCTGCTTCCTGCCGGGACTCCTGTAAATCTTCCTGTAAGGAACGAATCTCATCATCAACCTGTAACAACTGTTCATGCAAATCTTCGTTGATTTCTTGAAAAGTAGCGTTTTCTTCCTGTAATTCCACTTTTCTCGCTTCCAATTCTGCGACTTCCTTTGCCCGTTCCTTTTTCTCAAAATCCAAGACAGTTAAATGCTTCTCATGTGTGCCTTTCTTCTCCCACTCAATTCCATGTTCCAGCATGACAGCGGCAAGCTGTTCTTTCTCATAAGACACCCACTGATTTAATTCCGTTTCCCGTCTTGTTCCGCCTTTAAATCCGAGAGCAGATAACGCCTGTTTCAGAGAAACTCTTGTATCAAGCCCTCGCTTGCTTCCTGTCGTATACGGTATAAAATCTATATGCAAGTGGGGCGTTGCTTCGTCCATGTGAAGATAGGCAGCAAATACTCTTAAAGTGGGATTGCGCTGCCGGAAACCTTGCATATATTCATCAAGCACCTTTGCCGCAAGCTGTCCGTCCTCTGTTTTCGCCCCCATATTGTCCTTATCGCCTATCTGCACAATGATTTCATGGAATGGCTTTTCCTGCTTGCCGGAACGAATTTTCTCATAATAATCGTCAATCCGGCGGTCACTTCTGGTCTGCTTCTCATTGTACCGGGTGAGTGCTTCATCAAACAATTCGTGATATACATCCTTAACGTTTTCGTTGCAGTATTCCACGTTCAGACAGCTTCTCTCCGGGTCAGTATTCTTTGCATGGAATTTTCTGCTGTTATGGTTGACAGAGCCTTTTCCTGTCATAAAACTGATTGTTCGCTTCAATCAATATCCTTTCTCCCTGTCCGGGTAATCAGCGCCGGATACGGCGCATAGGCTTTGTTACTTTCGCCGAAAGTAACGCAAAAGCACTTTTGACAGCCGTTCCGTCCATCAAAAGCTGCCTTTGCGCTCTGCCGAGGGCTTTTCCGCCCTACGGACGGGACGGCTGTTCCCGCCGCTTTGCTTCCGCCGCCATAGCTTTTCGGATAGCCGAAAGTACGTTTTCTACCGTACATTCCTCCCACCCAGCAAGCCATACCAGCGTCTGCATTTCTGCCGCAGTCAGTTCCACATCTCCAAAGATTTCATTGAGTGCGGCAATCCTCCGGGCTTCACTTTCGTAAAAATATTTGTTCACGTTCCGAGTTCCCCAGTCCGGCTGAATTATCATCAAATCACACCTTTCTCGTTGTCTGATATCCACAGGAGCGTGACACGCTCCTGTCTGTTATCATCAAAGGAAAACTACCAGCGAAAGCTGTCCGGCACTCCACGTTTTTCCAGATATTCCTGCCTGGCTTTTTCCCGTTCTTCCTGTGTGGGCGCAGTCTTATATTTCGCATATAATTCATGGCGCACCAGCGAATCCAATTTTTGTTCCAACCCCTGCCGGATTTCATTCAGACAATCATTATCTTCCATTAGATGATAGCAGAGCAGAGATACAAATAACTCATAAGGGATTTGCACGTTTTTCATCACTTCATCCTTTCTGCGTCGGTTTGCGTCGATAGCGTCGATATTTTCTATAGCAGCCTACTGTAAAAAATACCGTCGCAACCGACGCATATCGTCGCTTTTACTCTCTCGGTTCAAGTCGTTTCAGAATAATCTTCCTTTCATGCCCCCGCTTATTGTCATAGAAAATTCCATAGTCATTAAGCAACTGGCTATTGACTACATTCAGCTTTCTGGAAAGCACGTTTGCCTGTATCTGCATATCCGGCAACTGGCTCACAAGTTCTGTTGCCGTCCCCTCCCATTCCGGCTTATCCTCTGTCAGAAAATTGTTGATTGCTTCCAGCAGAGGATTCGGCGGTTGTTTCCACAGTTCCGTTTCTGCCTTTTTGAATTTCCAGACGCAACGCTCCCGGTCAAACTCTATGGTCAGTTCCTGATCCGGCTGATCACGCCCCACTATATCCATGACCGCCTCGTTGTCAGTGCGCTTTTTCTTGTGCACGATAAACGCTCCGTCTGCCGCTCCAAGCAGTCCGTTTGTGCCGGAAATCATATCAAAGCTGTCCTCGGATTCCAGCTTGCGTGTGTGATGAACCACCAGCAGGCAGATACCGTATTTTTCGCTGAACGATTTTAACTTTGTCACAATCTCGTAATCGCTGGAATAGCTGTACCTGTCCCCTCCAACCTCACGCACTTTCTGGAGCGTGTCAATGATAATCAGCCTTGCGTCTGTATGCTCTTTCAGAAATTCCTCTAATTGCCTGTCTAAGCCCTCATTCAAGGTTTTTGCCTGTGTCGCAAAGTACAGGTTATCCGCACATTCCACACCGAACATACCGGAGAGCCGCCGCTGAAGCCTTGCGTAATCATCTTCCAGTGCCAGATACAGCACCGTCCCCTTTCGGACGGGATAATCCCACAGGGGAAGCCCCATTGCCACATGATAGGCAAGCTGCCCCATAAAGAACGATTTTCCAACTTTCGGCGCACCCACAAAAAGGTAAGTCCCTCCATAGAGGAATCCATCTACAACCGGCGTTCTCGGCGGGTAGACGGTATCATACAGTTCCGTCATGGAAACGGTTTGAAGCCTGCCGCTCCCGGATTTTTCCGGGATATTCGCCGCCATGCGTCCAGAAAGTTGTCCGGTGGACAACTTTTCGGAGGCTTGCAGATTGATTTGTGCTGTTTCATTTGCTATAATTTCATTGTGATTTTTGATAATCGGCTGCGCCCCATCTGCGCCAACAGATGATACGGGAGCAGTCGTTTTTCTTGTTTCTGTCATTCATCTTCTCCTTTCAAACCGTCTAATGTAATTGCGATTACCTGCAACGTGTAGAGCAGTTCGTCATTGTCCGGGCTTAATGCTTCCAGCCGCTTCAATTCTTCGTGGATAGCTGCCATTTGATTTTTCAGCGCCTTATACACCCTCGGATTGCCCTGTACCACCACGTCCCGGCACAGCAGCCGCCTTGTGATGTAGTCTTGCTTTGTCAATCCCGACAGCGCCACCAAATCGTTAAGCAGCTTCGCTTCCTCGTCTGATACCCGGAACGCTACTGTATGATTGCGCCACCGCCCTTTGTAATCAAGTATTCTTTCCATTTGCGTCCTCCTTTGTCATTCGCTCCATTTCCAATTTTTCCGCCATTTCCGTCTGCACCGTAGGAAACAAGTGGGCGTAGCGGTAAGTGATTTTCTCCGCTTCATGCCCCATGCGCTCCCCAATCGCCAACACCGAAAATCCCATGTCTATTAGCAGGGAAACCGCGCTATGTCGAATATCATGCACGCGAATCTTTTTTACACCCGCCTGTTTCGCCCCTCGCTCCATTTCATGGTTGAGATAGGATTTTGTGACCATAAACAGCCGCTCGTCCGGCTGAATGTCGTAGAGCATTTTGATATATTCCTGCATTTCCTCACAGAGAAATGGCGGCATTTTGATTGTACGGTTACTCTTTTTTGTTTTCGGGCTTGTAATAATGTCCCGCCCTTTAGATCGGTGAAATGTCTTGCTGATTGTGACCGTCTGCTTCTGAAAATCAAAATCAGCCGGAGTGAGCGCCAGCAGTTCGCCGGAGCGGATTCCGCACCAGTAAAGCATTTCAAAGGCATAATAGGAGCGTGGCTTATCCATCATGGCTTCGGAGAATTTCAAATATTCCTCTTTCGTCCAGAAGTCCATTTCTTTCGGAACCTCATTTCCCATTGTGCCAGCCCGCCTTGCCGGATTGTAGGGCAGGTTATAGAAGTTCACAGCATGGTTGAAAATCGCTGTAAGCTGGGCGTGTATGGTTTTCAGATAATCCGCCGAATAAGGCTTCCCTTTCTCGTCCCGATACGCCATGAGTTCATTCTGCCATGCGATAATATCCTTTGCTTCAATCTCCGCTATCTTCCGATTTCCGAAATATGGTAAAATCTTTGTGCGGATTACATGGCTTTTGGATTCCCATGTGCTTTCCTTGACACGCTGTTTCTTGTCGGCTTCATAAACCTCAAAGAAGCTGGCAAACGTCATATCCAGCTTTGCACTCTGTTTCAGCATGGCTTCATGCTCCCACGCCTGTGCTTCCCGCTTCGTAGCAAATCCCCGTTTCTGGGTCTGCTTCCGCTCCCCTTTCCAGTTCGTGAAACGATAGATTACCCGCCACGTTCCCGTAGCATTGTCTTTGTATACAGCCATTCAAATCATCTCCTTTCCGCTTAATCGCTGTAACAGACCTTTTTATGAAAAAATGTAGCGTTCACACGACCAGCCACCGTCAGATAGCCCTGCTTCTGTAATTCTGCGTTCAGTTCCCGCACAATCTGGTAGGCTTTTGACTTTGACACCCGCAGTTCCGCTGCCACTTCCTCCACAGTCATAAATGATTTTTCTACCATTCCGTTATCCTCCCCTTTCTCAATTTAACTGTTTTTGTTTAAGTTATATCCATGATACTAAATAATTTCCGTTAAGTCAAGTGGTTTGCAGAAAAATCTTAACTTTTTTTATTTAAGTTCCTCTTGCTATTCCTATTGCACCATGTTATACTAAATTCAACAGAAATGTTTAAGTCAAGAATGGTTGTATCACTATAACTACAACGGAGGTTTTATTATGGCAATCGGCAAACGAATCCGCTTTTTCCGTAATCGGAAAGGCATGACGCAAAAGCAGTTAGGCGAAATCCTCGGTTTTCTCGGAAAGACCTCTGATGTCCGTATGGCGCAGTATGAATCAGAAGCCAGAACGCCGAAGCAAGACCTTGTAAAAGAAATGGCACATATCTTTGATGTAAGCCCACGAGCAATCACAGTCCCGGAGATTGACAGCTATATCGGGCTTATGCACACGCTTTTTGCATTGGAAGATATGTATGGACTGAAAATCGAAGAGATTGACGGGGAAATCTGCCTGTGCCTTGACAAGTCCGACTATTCCACCTATTCCTCCATGTTCAAAATGTTCCACGCATGGCAGGAACAATCTGCCAAGCTGGAGCGGGGCGAGATTAGCAGAGAAGAATACGACCAGTGGCGATACAAGTACCCAGAACTTGACACCTCTGGACATTGGGTGAGTGTTCCCTCGCAGGCGGTCAGTGATATGCTTGTCAAAGAATTTCAGAAAATCGAGAAAGAAGAAAAGAAAGCGTCTAAAAAGAAAAAGCAGAAATAAGCATAAAAAGACCTTGCCGACTTTCAGCTTCATATCTGAAAATCAGCAAGGTTTTTCTGTTATTGAAGTATTCTGTTATTCAGTGAGTGATACCCGAAATGTTGCCAAATCGTTGCCAACACTTAAATAAATTTGCTTGCATCCCACATAAATAAAGGCTTTTTCAAGTCCATTTCATCACTCAAACTCAATCGTTCCAGGTGGCTTACTCGTCAGATCATAGAATACACGGTTTACCCCGCGTACCTCGTTGATGATTCGGCTCATTACTGTTTGTAGTACTGCAAATGGAATCTCTGCGCTTTCGGCGGTCATGAAATCGACGGTATTTACGGCGCGCAGTGCAACTGCGTAGTCGTAGGTTCTCTCGTCGCCCATTACGCCAACGGAACGCATATTGGTAAGGGCTGCGAAATACTGGTTCGGCATCCAGGATGGAGCTTCGCCATTTTCTTTCTTGTAAGCAGCTACTGCCTTGTCCACTTCTTCCCGGTAGATGGCATCGGCATCCTGTACGATGCGAACTTTCTCAGCATTGACTTCACCGATGATTCGGATACCAAGACCCGGGCCCGGGAATGGCTGACGGAATACCAGATGCTCCGGAATTCCAAGTTCAAGACCGGCTTTACGAACCTCATCTTTGAAAAGGTTACGCAATGGCTCGATAATTTCCTTGAAATCAACATATTCCGGAAGACCGCCTACGTTATGGTGGGATTTGATGACAGCGGATTCTCCGCCAAGACCACTTTCTACCACATCTGGATAAATGGTTCCCTGTGCCAGGAAATCAACGGCTCCGATTTTCTTTGCTTCTTCTTCAAAGACACGGATAAATTCTTCACCGATAATTTTACGTTTTGCTTCCGGCTCTGTTACTCCGGCAAGCTTGTTATAGTAACGCTCCTGGGCATTTACACGGATGAAGTTTAAGTCAAACTGACCGTTCGGTCCGAATACATTTTCCACTTCATCTCCCTCGTCTTTACGAAGAAGGCCATGGTCAACAAATACGCAGGTAAGCTGCTTTCCGATTGCTCTGGATAAAAGACCTGCTGCCACAGAAGAATCCACTCCACCGGACAATGCCAGAAGCACTCTTCCGTTGCCGACTTTTTCACGGATTTCCTTGATGGTATTTTCCACAAAGGAATCCATTCTCCATGTTCCGGCACAGCCACAGACACCACGCACGAAGTTGTGGAGCATCTTGGTTCCCTCTTTGGTATGGAGTACCTCCGGGTGGAACTGGATGGCATAGAGATTTTTTTCACGGTTTTCTGCGGCTGCCACCGGGCAGTCTGCAGTATGTGCTACGATTTCAAAACCAGGTGCTGTCTTTGAAATATAATCAAAATGGCTCATCCAGCAAATGGTCTTTTCTTCTACATTCTGGAATAATGGTGAATTCTTATCTACCATTACTTCTGTCTTACCATATTCGCGAACCGGTGCTTTTTCTACCTTGCCGCCCAACACATGCATCATGAGCTGTGCGCCGTAGCAAAGTCCTAAAACCGGAATACCAAGTTCAAAAAGCTCTTTCCTGTAAGTTGGTGAATCTGCCTCATAACAACTATTTGGGCCTCCGGTCAGGATAATTCCCTTCGGGTTCATCGCTTTGATTGTCTCGATATCCGTGCGGTAAGAATATATTTCACAATATACATTGCATTCACGGACACGTCTTGCAACCAGCTGGTTGTACTGTCCGCCAAAATCAATGACAATAACTTTTTCCTTATCCATGGACGTTTTTCCTCCTAATTTTTGCTGAGACTCGCCCAGCGTCTAAATTTTATTATAGTTGAGCCACCCTGGAAAGACAAGCCCTATTTTGTTTTCGCAAGATATTCTGAGTTGTTATTTGGGGCAGCACATAATTCTTTATTATATGGAAATACTCCCTGTATGCGTAAAGATTATCTGATTAAATCCATCACACAATATATTTTCTTTTTCTTTCTGGGAGCATTTCTTGGATACCTGTGGGAAGTGCTGCTTTTTTATGTGCAGGATGGGACTTTCTGTAACCGTGGCTTTCTCTATGGTCCATGGCTTCCAGTCTATGGTGTGGGTGCTGTCCTGATGCTGCTTATTTTAAGACGCTTTCAGAAGCATCCTGTCAAAGTCTTTTTTCTTGCAGCGCTTCTCGGCTCTTTCGTAGAACTTTTTATCGGATGGTTCCTCGCCCAAGTTTTCCACCTGCGTTACTGGGATTATCACGATTATCCACTGCAGCTTGGCGGTTATATCTGTCTTTATTCTGCATTGGGATTTGGCACTGCCGGTGTGCTCTGGGTCTGTGTGTTTGCACGGATTGCATCTCATTTATGGAGAAAAATGCCAGTACCCCTGCAACGCATTTTTCTTACGCTGCTGATACTGGCATTTCTTCTTGATTGTGCCGCCGCACTGATTTTTCCCAATTCCGGGCACAATATCACGTTTTCTTAATTTTATTCTTCCATTTCAGCCATGGTTGGATAAGAGGCAATGGCTCCGGCTTTCTGTACACTCTTTGCACAATAGCGGTTAGAAAAATCAAGGTATACTGCCATCTTATCCGAAGTCAGTTCCGGCAAATCTGCTTCCGTCACACCATCTTTATAAAGCTGATACAGGAAGGAGCCGATAAATGCATCCCCGGCTCCGGTGGTATCCACCGCCTTTACTTTCTCTCCCTTGCTTTGTGCCTTTGCTTTCTTCGTATAACACTCTGCTCCATCTGCTCCCCTGGTATAAATAAGGAGACAAACATTTCCTACAAAAAGTTTTTCTTTTGCTGCTTCAATCGAATCCTCGCCGGTCAAGAAATAAAGTTCCTCATCCGAAAGCTTTAATACATGTGCCAATGGGAGGAATTCCAGCACTGCTTTCTTTAAATCTTCCGGATTTTCCCAGAGTGCAAACCTGAGATTCGGGTCAAAGCTTATAATTGCACCAGCCTCTGTTGCGGCTTCAATCGCCTTTTTATGTGCTTCCTTCATTGGAAAATCTCCCAGCGAAACGGAGCAGAAATGCAACGCATAAGCATCCTTAAACCAATCCGCTTCTACTTCTTCTTTTGAAAAAAGCATATCGGCTCCCGGCTTCCGGTAAAAAGAAAATTCACGGTTACCATCTTCCTTTAAAGCCACAAAAGCAAGTGAAGTATTTGCCTCTTTTGTACGAAGTACATGACTGGTTCCGATTCCGTTTTCTTCCAATGCTTCTTCAATTTTATCGCCAAAAGGATCATCTCCAAGCTGCGTTATCATCTCAGATTTACCACCAAGTCTGGTAAATGCACCGCATACATTCGCCGGTGCACCACCTACTTTCGGGCAGAATCCAAGGACATCTTTCATAGGTCTGCCGCTTTCCTGCGGAATAAAATCAATCAGTGCTTCTCCGATTGCATACAGTTTTTTCTCCATCTGATCTGCCTTCCTCTTTTCACCATTTTCTAACTATGTTCAATGGTAAATGTTTTCTTCACAAGGTCTGCCTTTAATACTGCATAATCTGCTCCGCTGCTTCTTCGAATCTCAAGCAGTCCCTCTTCCGGAAGTTCTACTGCAATATCACCTTCCACATCAAATGCCGGATGGCTGTTGCGGAATTCCATTAATTTCAAAAGCTTCTTTACCACCGGACGCTCTACTTCTTTTGCAATCTCTTCCTTCAAATAATAGTGGCGGTTAATATTTCTACCTTCCTTTGTTGCTTCCAAAAGCTCCAGGTCATTGCTGCCTGCCAGCATGCCTACATAGTAGACCTGCGGAATTCCCGGTGCAAAGAACTGGATTGCACGGGCAAGAAGATAAGCATCATCCTGATTTCCAAGTGCAGAATAGTAAGTCGTATTCACCTGATAAATATCAAGGTTATTGTAGGCTGCCGTATTATAGATTTTCTTGACATTCGCTCCTTCGGAGAACATCATTTCCTTTGTGCGGTCAATCTCTTCATCCGGCATCAGATCTTTCACATCCACAATTCCGATTCCATCATGGGTGTCTAACGTGGTAAACTGATGCTTCGGACTCATTTCCAGCCATTTCTTAAGATAAGTTCCCTTTCCAAAGTAAAGGGCGTTTAATACCAGCACCGGAAGTGCAAAATCGTAAATCCAGAAATTCTGATTGGCAATTTTCATCTGAATACTGTAATGCTCATGAATTTCCGGCAGAATTATCACATCATGTTTCTTTACGATTGCTTCAATTCGATGCAGGAGATTCCAGATTTCCGGTTCCACAAAGAAACAGCTTGTATTCGCTTTCTTTACGGCATAAGCAAATGCATCCAGCCGGATAATGGAAGCATTTTTACTGCACATCAGTTCCAGTGTATCTTCTATAAATTTCTGAACAGCTTTAGATTCCACATTTAAATCAATCTGCTCTTCCCCAAAGGTGCACCAGACCTTCTCGCTGCTTCCGTCAGCAAAGTCCGCATCAATATAAGGTGCTCTTGGTTTTCTTTTATAAATCAAATCTACCTGTTCTTCTGTCGGTTCTCCGTTTTCCCAGAAATCCTTGTATCGGATGAAAAAATCCTTATATTCCGATGCATCCTTTTTCTCTAAGAAATCTTTAAAATACGGAGACTGTCTGGAAATGTGGTTGACCATAAAATCAAACATCAGATAGTATTCTTCTCCAATTTTGCGTACATCTTCATAGGTTCCAAACTGCTCGTCTACCATGTCATAACGCATCGGTGCAAATCCCCGGTCTGCCGAGGACGGAAAGAACGGAAGAATGTGTACGCCACCTACTGCCTTATGAAAATAAGTTTCTAACATTTCTTTTAATTCAGAAAGATTTTTTCCAAGACTGTCTGCATAAGTGATCAGCATAATTTTATTTGTCAGTTTCAAGTTTCTTCCCTCCTTTTATTGTAAATGTAAATTCATATTTTCCCGGCTGTTCCATCCGGTACTGCGGATGTGGTTTGGAAAGCCAGCTATCATCGCCGCCAACTCCCATCTGATGGAGGGATGGACGGAGAACCGTATATTCACTATCCGGCAGCTCGTAAAGATGTCTGGCATTTTCCAGTTCATGCGGTGTATATGGCAACGCTGAAAAATCCATTTCTTCTGCACTAATCCGAAGTCCATAACCATTCTCATCTTCGATTACTGCTTCTCTGACACCACTGCGTCCACCGCTTTCCTGCGGAGCCAGATATTCTGACAGATTTTCCTTTACGGAAAAATGGAATTTTCCAAGTCTGCTGCCCTGACGGCGGTCCCAGTAATTTTCTTCCGGACCGTATCCATAGTAAGTTACTTTATCATATTGCTCCGGGATTCGAAGAAGCATACCAAATTCCGGCATTTCATGAGTCTTGATCTTCTCATTGGCTTCATATTCCATATGGATGGTGAGTGCTCCGTCTTTTCTGATACCATAAGTCACCCTGCACTCATTTCCCGGAATGTTTTCTCCCGCATCAAAGAGACGGTATACATAAGAAATCTCTGCACCATCCTTTGTTTCTTTCAGCTCTGCCGGCATTGCTTTTGCATACATGCTGGCTGTCTTCCAGCATCCGCAACGTAGCGGCATTCCACTTCCTTTGTCATTGTCTGTCGGTGCCCGCCAGAAATTCGGTCTTGGAACGGATACGATAAATTCTTTCTCTTCTACCTGATAAGAGGTCAGTCCGCCACCTTCTTTTGCAAAAAGCATTTTTATATTGCCTGCTCTCACGCCGATATTCATAAGTCCATCAACCAGTTCAAAATCTTCTGCTTCTCTGATTACTTCTTCCGGAGCTTCCTTTTTTCCTACATACTGACCAAAGGCAAGCTCATATCCGGCTTTCGCCCATGCAGTATCTTCTTTGGTAAGTAAGGAGGCGGTCACCGTAAATTCTCCGGCTATCTTAAGCCCCTTGGAAAGGCTGCTGATATCTATCGTCTCTTCTTCCTGTGGTGCTGCCTGAAGTTCATAAGCATTCTCTGCACATACGCCGTCTTTTGTTGCAATAACAACTTTTAATATATAGTTTTTCAAAGAAATAAATAAATTTTCGTTTTTTACAATAACCTTTGTTTCCTCCGGCAAAAGCTTTACACTCTGATACTGGAATTTTACTTCCTGCATCTTTGGAGACACCTTACGGTCAGCATAGAGAAGTCCGTTTCCACAGAAGGTTCCATCATTCGGACGGTCTCCGAAATCTCCACCGTAGGCTAAATATCTCTCGCCCTTTTTATTGACAAGATAAAAGCTCTGGTCAATAAAATCCCAGATAAATCCACCCTGATAACGTGGTTCTTCTTCTGTAAGCCGGATATATTCGTCCATTCCACCGGTGGAATTGCCCATGGAATGCATATATTCGCAACTGATTACCGGTTTTATCTTTTCATTGACAGAGACTTCACTCTCTCGTAAATATTTCCGCAGTTTTTCCGCCGGAGCATACATAAAGCTCTTCACATCAGAAGTATCCGGATAAGTATCATCAAAGGTAATGCCCTCATAATGCACCAGGCGTTCGGAATCATTTTTCCGGAAGAACTCTGACATTTCATATAAATTGCTTCCGCCACAGGACTCATTTCCGCAGGACCAAAGCAAAATGCAGGCATGGTTCTTGTCCCGCTGATACATGGAGTTAGCGCGGTCTAAGACATTTTCTCTCCACTCTGCTTTGCTGCCCGGTATCGTCTCACTCATCGGTGCCTTTCCTACTGTTGCAAGGAAACAATCCGCATGGGACTCAAGGTTCGCCTCGTCTATCACATATAACCCCAATTCATCGCAAAGTTCATAGAAATAACTCTGATTTGGATAATGTGAAGTCCGCACTGCATTGATATTATTCTGTTTCATGATAAGAAGATCATGAAGAATCTCTTCTTTTGTAATACTTCTTCCATGGTCACAGCTTAATTCATGGCGGTTTACACCACGGAATACAATACGTTTTCCATTCAGGCACATGATGCCATTTTCCATAGCAAAATGCCGGAATCCAATGCGCTGTTTTATTACTTCTGTTACGGTATCATCGGAGTCTGTTACTTCTATATATAAGGTATAAAGATTCGGCTCCTCCGCACTCCAAAGCTTTGGTGCTGTTATTTTTAACTCTGTTCCAGCTTCTGTATAAACTGTCTCTGTCTTTACAACACATTCCTTTTTATCATTGTATAAGGAAATATGCAGCTTGCAACAGGTATCTGCACCGGCTCCTACCGGCTCTTTCTCCTGCCAGTTTTCCTGTGCCGGCTGGTCTTCCTGTTCCGGTACACCCTTCCACTGCAATTTCAAAACTGCTTCTGTCAGATTATCCTGAAACTGCTGGCTTACCTTCAAATCATAGATATGATGTGCCGGCATACGACGCAGTGTCACATCGCGGAAGATTCCAGACATCCGGAAGAAATCCTGACTCTCTAAAATACTTCCGGTGCAGAAGTGAAAGACTTCTGCCGCCAGCTTATTTTCTCCCTCGCAGACCAATTCTGTGATATCAAATTCTGCCGGGGTAAAAGAGTCTTCGCTATAGCCTGCAAATCTGCCATTCACCCAGAGTGCCATAGCACTTTCCACACCATCAAACCGGAGGGATAACCGGTCCTTTAACATTTCTCCGGTCACTGCAAAAGAATGCACATACATTGCTACCGGATTATATTTCTTTGGGATTTCTTTGCCACGGACAGCTTCTTTTCCATCCCATGGATACTGGGAATTCACATACTGCAATTTTCCATAACCAAAAAGCTGGATGGAAGAAGGCACCATAATCTCATCCCAGTTGCTGCTGTCATAATCCTTACAATAAAAGCCCTCTATGACTTCCGCTAAGTTATTGGCATATGCAAATTTCCATCTGCCATTGAGGCTGGTGAGAAAACTGCTTTCCCCAGCGTCTGCCTCTTTTCCGGTTGCATAATATCCATGGTCTGAATGTGCCGGCATCCGCCGGATTGCAAAACAGTCTGGCTCATAAATTACATTCTCGTTAAATTCCATAGCTCTTCTCCTTTATGATTTTACAGAACCAGTAATTCCTTCTACAAAGTTCTTCTGTAATACGAAGAATATAATCAACATCGGAATTGTAGAAATCGTGACTGCAAGCATCATGCTTCCATAATCAATGGTATATCGTGCAGTCAGTCCAGATACCAGAATCGGCATAGTCTTGGAATTTTCATTCTGTAATACAATCAACGGCCACATATAACTGTTCCATGCATTCATAAAGCTTACGATTGCTGCTGCTGCGTAGGTAGATTTCATAATCGGTAAGAACATTTTAAAGTAAATGCCCCATTCACCTACTCCATCAATCCGGGCTGCTTCAATGATTTCATCCGGAAATGATTTTGCTGCCTGGCGGAACATGAATATCATAAATGCAGTAGAAACGGTCGGTAAAATACATCCAACGGTTGTATTTAAAAGTCCCATCTTTCCAAACATACGGAACAGCGGAATTACAGTTGCAGCAGTCGGTACCATCATGGAAAGTAATAGGATGGACATAATTTTATTTTTGTATTTATCATGAAATTTCTCGAATCCATAACCTGCCAGTGAGCAGACAAATACATTTAAAACCATGGAAACCACTGCGTTCCGGATGGAATTCCACATTGCCTGTGAAAGAACCGTTGTATCCAGAAGAGATTTTAAGTTTTCCATCAGGTAATTGCCCGGAAGAATTTTTCCTGCAATGACATCCACACTTTTATTGGTTCCACTGACAATCATCCAGTACATTGGGAAGATGGAAATGATTGCGACCAGAATCAGGAATACATATTTCCAGAAATATACGAATTTTCTTTTACTCATTTCTCATCACCTACTTTCATCTGAATAAAGGCAAGGATTGCCACCAGAATAAATACTACATAAGAAATTGCAGATGCATATCCAAAGTTTGGATTTCCTGCAAAAGACAAATTGTATATGTAGTGGGATATTGTCATGGACGTATTTGCCGGTCCACCATTGGTAATATTCATGGACTCATCGAAGAGCTGTAAGGTTCCATTGGTTGACATAATTGCTGTCAGTAAAATTGTCGGACGAAGCATCGGGATTGTAATCTTAGTAAACTTCTGGAATGCATTGGCTCCATCTACAACTGCTGCTTCATAAATAGAACTGTCAATATTCTGCAATGCTGCCAGGAAAAATATCATATTATAACCGGTCCATCTCCACAATAATGCCAGTACGATTACAATTCGTGCGGTCCAGGTATTTCCCAGCCAGTTGATTGGAGATGCAATCAGATGCAGATTCGTAAGAATCGTATTGATGAATCCGTCCACAGAGAAAAGGGAACGGAAAATAATGGAATACGATACCAGGGAAGTAGTACATGGTAAGAAAATTGCAAGGCGGAAAAACCATTTTCCTTTTAATCTCTTATCATTCAAAAGTGATGCCAAGAACATTGCCATCACCAGCATGATTGCTACTTCTAAGATCAGATAAATAAAAGTATTGCTTAATGTCATTTTAAAAATTTTATCCTGAAACATTCTTTTATAATTAGAAAGTCCAGTAAAAGTCATGTTCGTTCCGCTTCCGCGTTTTAAGGATAAAATAAAGGACTGTATCATCGGCACGAAATTGAATATGACAATCATTATCGATGCCGGTATTACGAATGTCCATCCCATAATCTTTCTTTTCTTCGTTTTCACTGTTGTACCTCCAATTCGTATCGACTTTACAGCTTTCCCTTCTTCTTGAAAATTCTGCCTGCACAGCAGCTGCTATGCAGGCAGTTTGTAAAGTGCTAATGCTAATTTATTCGCTCATTGCAAATGATACAGTATCATCTGCTTCTTTTAACGCTTCCTGAATATCCTGTCCCTGCTGAATCTGGGTAAGTGCTGTTCCAAGTGCGGATTTTGCTTCCTCCCAGTACTGGCCTAATGTGATAGCCGGTACTTCAGCACCGTAGTTGGCAAATTTCTCATAAATCTTATCGCCACCGAAGAATTCATTTTCCTGTGAGTATGCATCACTTTCTGCTGCCGGAAGGTAGGTTGCTACTGCACCGGTAGTAGGAAGAATAGTATCATAAAGCTCCGTGCTGCTTGCAAATGTGTTCTTTAAGAAATCGATAGCAAGGTCTTTGTTTGGTGAGTCATTCATAACCATCCATCCTGCACCACCATTGTTACTGTAGTTGGTTGCATTTGGAGCATTGTCCAGTCTTGGCATTGTAGTAACGCCCCAGTCACCGGACTGATCTTCCTGTGCCTGAATGGTACTTGTAATCCAGCATCCATTGATTACGCTTGCTACTGTTCCGTTGTTAATGGTTCCGATATACTGATCCCAGTCATTTACTTCTACTAAAATTCCCTTGTCAACCATGGTCTCATAATCTTCTACAGCTTCTGCCACTACATCATTTCCTGCAAAATTCGGATTACCGTCTTCATCAAACATGCTGTCTCCTGCACTTCTTAACATTGCAATCAGTAAGTCAGGTCCACCAGCCTGTGCACTTAATAATGGTTTTCCGGTCTTTGCTAATACATCTTCACCAAGTTCAATGAATTTGGACCATGTAATATCGGTAAAGTCATCGATAGAATAACCAGCTTCACCGATTACATCGGTACGAATATATAATGCGGTTACACCACTGTCGAATGGTACATTGTAATTCTTTCCATCTACTGTTCCAATTGCTGTTTTATAACTTGCAAATTTGGAGAAATCGATTCCGGAATCAGATAAATCTGCAAATAAGTCCGGATAGTTCTTTACATTATTTAATAAAGCAGTGTCATTCATAAGAATGATGTCTGGCAGTGTATCGGTCTGTCCAGAGGTTGCTGCTGTTGTAAGCTTGGTCTGAATATCCTCCCAGGATGTTTCTACTACATTTACGTTTACATCCGGATGGTCTTTCTGATAAATCTTTTCTGCCTCTTCCATTGCCGGAATATTAAAGGTTGCATCCCAGCACCAAACGGTCAGTTCGTTTGAAGATGCTTCGGTATTTGAAGCGGAATTGTTTCCATTATCAGAGCTGCTGGTGGAACCACATCCAACCATTCCAATTGTCATTGCTGCAGTAAGAATTGCAGCCAAAATCTTTTTCTTCATTTGTCTTCCTCCTGTCATTGTAAAAAGTATCTCTTCCTCGTTCCTTATATTTTCTTATCGTGAACGCGTTTCACTTGATTACATTACCAATATAATACCTCTTTTGCAAAATGTCAAGCGGTTAACATACAAAATGTTAGATTTTCACAAGATAGCGTCCTATTTTTTGTTCATAATGCACTAATATTAACCAATTTATCCGGTTTTATCACAAAAAATAGTTCTTAATTCATGTCAACCGAGGAACACGAACCAGGAACTATCATTTATTCTTTTATTTACTTATTATTTCTGTCAATCTATTACTTTTCTTTTGTTGTACCGCGCTTCATAAGGCTGACCGGAAGTACCACCTTCGCCGGCATTACGCCGCCACCGCGTTTTTTTAAGATAGCATCCACTGCTAACTGTGCCATTTCCTTAATCGGCTGCCGGATGGTTGTCAGCATCGGATTTACCAATGTTGCAATATTGACATCATCAAAACCTACAATCTGCACATCCTCCGGAACCCGCTTTCCAAGAGCACTGCATGCCTGAATGGACTGGGCTGCAATAACATCACTGCTGGCAAAAATCCCATCCATTTCCGGATATTTCAGCAGTGTCTGCTTGATATTTTCCAGATATTCCATCACACTGTAGGATGCCTCGCTTGTCTCTATTTCATGATGCCGGATTCCATATTTCTCACAGACTTCCCGAAAACCTACACAACGTCTGTCTGCCGGCATCACCTGACGCTCTACTCCACTGAAATGTACAATTTCTTTACATCCGCATTTAGCAAGATGCTCTGTGGCAAGCACTCCGCCCATATAGTTGTCACACTGAATATTGCAGTCCCCCAATGCATCATCACACTCTATGGTAACAATTGGAATATTCAGGTTCAGGAATTCATTGGCACTTACCGTTCCACTGCACAATATAATTCCCGCCACCTGATTACTCTTAAACATCTCTACATATTTCCGTTCGTTGCTGCGCTCCTCCTTGGAATTGCAGACAATCATTTTATAATTCTCTGCTGCTGCCGCTGATTCAATATTGCTTAAAAGCTTTGCAAAATACGGATGAACGATATGCGGTACGATTACGCCAATCGTGCTGGTATGCTGTTTTGAAAGAGAACGGGCTACCTCATTGGGCTGATAGCCTATCTCCTTCATGACATCATATACCTTCTGCCTGGTCTTCTCACTGATATATCCACGGTTATTAATTACTCTCGAAACAGTCGTAACAGTTACCCCTGCCCGTTCTGCCACATCCTTTAACGTACTCAAAATTGTCTCCCTTCTCCTTGGTTATTACTATAACGATAGCACTTTTATATCATTATGTCAACATGACATATCAACCAGTCATATGCTGATGAAGATATTTTTCTCTCGTTGCCAGTCCCCCACGGATATGACGCTCCGACTTATTGACATCCAGCACTTTCCTTGCTTCCCGCGCCAGGGTCGGATTCACCTGGGATAAACGTTCTGTTACGTCCTTATGTACCGTGCTCTTACTGATTCCAAACTGCTTTGCGGTCTGACGCACTGTCGCATTGTTATCTATAATGTATTTGGCTATTTCTACGGCTCTTTCTTCTATATAGCTTTTCAAAGAAAATCCCCTGCAATACTTGTTTTTACATTGTATGCAGAGGATTTGCTTTTATGTATGGCTTTTTACACAGTCCAAGGCAAATATTACCAGCAAACTAGCCGTTCTCTTTCCGATTTTTCATATAGCTAAATTCATATATTACACTGCCAAGTAATATTAGTAAAACTTTCGCTCTTTTTTTACTCTCCTTAATCTAGCTCTTCTTTATCCAATTCTTCTAAATATTTATATAGAATCTATGTTCTTCTTCATCCGAAGCAATCCAAGATCTATCATATCTACTATCTGCCCAAGATGTTTCTCCGTTTTCTTGAATATATAGTTTTCCATCAGATATATGATATTCTCTTTCATATCTACTATTTCCTACTATCTGCCCAAGATGTTTCTCCGTTTTCTTGAATATATAGTTTTCCATCAGATATATGATATTCTCTTTCATATCTACTATTTCTCG
>NZ_QTVB01000030.1:0-32952 GCF_003435965.1 Roseburia sp. AF42-8 | reverse complement strand
AAGCGTACTTTTCTTAAAAAAACATTTAAAATTGTGTTATACTATATTAAATTCGTATCTTTCATAGCATTTTGTTGTGAAAATATCTGTTTTATGATTGATTATTTTTGAAAGGATTGTTTATGAAGAAGCATTATACCTTTATTCCTTTAAAGGAAAAAGATTTATCCTCCTTCCGGAAAGCATTAATCAGCAGCCTGTGGTTCCGCCCCTGTGCCTGCCTGCTTGCCCTGATTGTCATTGGCATTATCGGTTACCGAAAGCTTGCGGTGCTCACCAGTGAGATGTATTTTCTTATTCTCTATGGAATTGCTGCCGGTTTTATTCTCTACCGCATGATAAGAGAACTTGCCAATCTGCATCAGGTCAGCACCCTGCGTAAATCCAGCCTGCTTCCTTTTATTCATACGGCAAAAGAAGATGATACTTTTTACTCCGAAGAATTATCCGGCGGGTTTATTATCCAGACCGAGCCAATTAATCTGGTAGAGTTATCTACCAGCAAAGAAGTACTCGCTGAGCTTGCCGCCAGCTGCGAAACTCAGAATCCACTCTTTGCTTATCTGGAATCCTGCATCAACAGCGGTGATGAAAAATTAATAAACAAAGGCGTCATCTATATTGAGATTATTAAAAAACAATTGGAAAAAGGAAATGTGGATATTCTTGCCACATATGACAAATTAAAAAATTGCAGGGAGGAACTTCTCTAAAGTCCTTCCTGCAATTTGGTTTACGTAGTTCTATTTCTTTTTGTTATCTTTTTCTTTTGCTTTCCACTTGAAGTACTCTGCATCCAGATCCACCGTAACTTCCGGAATCTCCTTCTTTCCTTCAGCTGCATCTTCCTCCGGTTCTTCATCCTCTAAAGGAATTCCTGCTTTCTTAAAGTATTCCGGATTAATCCGGATTTCCGGCTTGATTGCCTGATATGAGGATTTCTTTTCTTCCCTCGGCTCTTTCTTCTCCTTTTCACGTTCCTTTTCCAGTTCGTGGTTACGTTCTTCGATTAATTTCAGATACTTTTCGGTATCTACCATATCCTGAAGCTGGCTCTTAAGCTCTGACTGGTTCTCCCGGATAACCACCTTCTGGGTCTTCATATCATCCTGGGCTTTCTTCAGAATATCCTGAAGGGCATCTGTTGTATCCTGCATAATATGCTGTACCCGCTGAAGGGCATCATCGGTATACAACACAGCGGCTGCATAGACATCTTCAGCATTCCGGCTTGCTTTAAAAATCATGGCATCGCCTTTTTTGCGTGCCTCCCGTTCTGCCTTGTCCCTGCTCTGCTGCGTCACTTCATATTCATCCATCATCTCGTAAATACAGGCATTCAGATGATTGAGATATTCAAACATTTTCTTCTTCTCAACAATAATCTTCTCACCGGTATTGTCATAAAGTTCACTTCTGGATATTAATACATGTATATCCCGTAATACCCTCTCCAGTTTGTCCTGTGTACTCATGATATTCTCCCTTCACCTTGGCTATATATATCGTACAATGTCCGAGCCTGTCTCTGCAAGACCTAATTCCACCGGTTCTTCTCCCGCTGCTTCTAACAGTTCTACCACCCGGTCTGTATCTTCTTCTGCCACCAGTATCAGCATTCCGATTCCCATATTAAAAATATTTCTCATCTGCTCTTTGCTGATATTACCATCTTTATGCAGCATATCGTAAAGTGGTGGAATATCTTCTTCCCGCTGCTTTATCACTGCACCGGCAGCATTATGCATCAGAGTATGTACTGCCTTATCAATACCTCCATGAGCCACCTGTACGCAGGATTTGATTTCTATCTCACTCTGAAGCAATGCTTCCATGGCATCCCGGTACATACGGGTCGGTGCCAGAAGCAAATCTCCTAACGTAGAACCTAATGATTCATAATAGATTTCCATAGAAGTCTTCGTCAGATATAGTTTTCTCCGGGCTGCCACATAGCCGTTATTATGAAGTCCATTGGATGGAAGTCCAATAATAACATCTCCAGCTTTCACCTGTGCTATTCCTATTTTCTTCTTTTTCTCTACAACTCCGGCAATAAAGCCAACCAGATCATACTGGTCATAAGAGAAAATATCGGAAAGCTCCTTAATTTCACTTCCGGCATAAGTCACATTTCCCTGCCGGCAGCCATTTTCCATACCCTCTTCCATGTCCCGGATATATTCAAACTTGGGACGGGCACAGGAAATATTGTCATAAAAAAGAAGCGGTTTTGCTCCCATGGCATACATATCATTGATACAGACAGCTGCACAATCATAACCTACCGTGTTAAATCTCGACATTTCCGAAGCCAGCAGCAATTTTCCACTTACCGCATTAGTTCTTGATACCAGAATCGGCTCATCATATTTTAAGAACTCTCCCAAAGGTATTTCATTTGTCAATTCTTTTAAGTCAAACTTATCTCGCACTCTCTAACTACTCCAAACTTTTTTCATCTGTTCTATAGCATACCACACTTCCACTCATGTGTTAACTTTTTTTCAATTTTCTTCTACAGATGCGGCGTATGACTTTGACAATCAATACGATTATGAAAATCAGAACAAGGAGTACCACAAGAACAACTCCCACAATCATTGCTGCATATTTATTCGGATTTTTCAGTCTTGCGCCAAGGCTCTTATCATCATCTACCACCTTGCGGTCATGAAGTCCGTTATAATATTCCGGCATCTCTGCAATACCATTTTCTCCTTCTTCAAAGGATTCCATATAGCGGGCAATGGATACCCATGCCTTTAATTCCTGGTCACCATCATAAATAATGCAGTCTTCAAAATCTTCTACTTTACTTCCGTCTGCATTCTTTGGCACAATGGAAAGTAGCCCATATGACATATCCGTTACTGCACTAAGCATCTGGCCGCTGTAAAGGTCAGCTACGACGCAGTATAATTTGTCATCTTCAATTTCTTCTCTCTTATCATCCTTCGTCAGATATACATCTGTTACCCGGTTTAGTATCAGACGGTTCGGATTATAGGTCATATTCAGTCCGGAGCAGTAAAGTCTTGCTGTTGTCATATAATCGGAAATGGAAGCATCAATCTCTGCTACCGTTTTTAATTCTTTTCCGGTCAGGTATACCTTAATCAGCGGGTAACCCGGCACGCCATCTGCCCCGATTCCAAGGGAAAAGGAGTTAAAGACATCTGTTACCGTAACATCCCCCGGCACATAGGTATCACGGACAGTTCCGCTTGGAACGACTGCCACATCAATTTCTTCGCCGTCATAATCCTTCGTATGGGTTGCCCCATAAATATAAGCATCCGCCATGAGATCCCCCAGATTGTGCTCCGTATGTTCCTCATACAAATCATCTACAGATGCAAATTCATATTCATTCTCACATAATACTTCCGATGCAGTATATCCAAACTGTTTTAAATATACTTCATCAATATTGGCTTCGAAAGTATCTATCTTCTCCTGGGCTGCTTCATCTGCCTCTATATCCGGCCGGATTGGAATAAGCTTATAATCTTCTACCTCCCAGCGTCCTTCCTTATTCTGTGCTAAATGCATGGTTCCAACATTGATTCCATACTCTCCGGCAGAAACAATTGCAGTATTTCCCTGTATAATCGGCTCTTCCAATGTGGTATGGGTATGTCCGCTGATGATAACATCCAGCTCCGGCACTGCCTTTGCAAGAAGTTCATCCTCGGATTTCTTCGGATCTTCACTGGTTCCACTGTGGGAGAGGCAGACAATCATATCCACATCTTCTTTTTTCTTTATGGCTGCCACAGTCTCTTTCACCGCCTCGATTGGATCTTTAAACTCAAGCGCGCAGGTTGGTGCACAGGAAAGGGAATCCTTGCCGAATACTCCAAGCAATGCGATTTTTACACCGCCCTTCTCGATAACTTCATAATCCTTTACACCATAATGATCAAAGGCATCTTTTAAAAGCTGTCTCTCATCATTCATCTCTGACCAGTCAACGTTACAGACCAGCAGGGACGGCACTACATCACCGCTGGCTGCCGCTGTATCAAGCATCTGCGCTAAGCCTTTGCTTCGATAATCAAATTCATGGTTTCCAAAGGTCGTTGCATCATAGCCAAGATAGCCTAACATCCGAAGCTCAGATGCCTCTTCTTCATAAACTGTCTGGAACAGTGTTCCCATGGAAAAATCACCACCGTCTACCACCAGCGTATCCGGATTTTCTTCCTTCTTCTCATCAATGACTGTTTTGATTCGTGCGAATCCGCCTGCTTCCACATTTTCTCCATCTACTACCGTACGGAAGCTGTTCAAATGGGAATGGGTATCATGGGTAAATACGATATCCACCGACTTCGGCTTTTCTTCTGCTGCGGATGCTGTTGTTACCTGCAGACTGCATACCCCCATGCATGCTGCCAGTAATAGTGCTTGTAGCTTTGCTCTTATTTTTTGTCCCCTCATATTGTTCTCCTTTTTTTCTATTTTAGATGCGAAAGAAATTTTTAGGGTATTGTAATTTTGTTTTCTGGTTTTATCCATTAGATTTTCTTTTAAGCAGAATACGCCTGCTTCTTTCAGACATTTTTGCTTTCTGCCGTTTTGTCTTTCCGGTTGCTTTGACCGGATACTTCCGACTGTCCGTCTGCTACGGATACCAACATTATGTCTGCAAGGGACTCTAAGAATTTCGATATACAATCTATATTTTGCGGCAACCGGCGCAAATTCACATCCATGTTCAGTTGCGCCTCGCTGGCACGTCCCTGCGCCAGCGTTGCCGGTTGCTGTCGAAATTCTAAGAGTCCCTAACAGACTGCATAAATGGTATCCGTATGCAGACGAACCGCCGGAAGTATACTGTCAAACATTGGAAAGACAGGACGCTATAAGAAAAATAAAAATGTCTGAATTAGAAGCAGCTGTGTTCTGCTTTTGGAAATCGTTGGATAAATCCGGAAAACGAAAACAATACATAAAATCTCTTCCGTATCGAAATTCGTTTAAATACGGACTAACTCGTAGTTCCGGGTTCCAAGTCCGATTTTTTCTGCATGCTCTACACAGGATTCCCAGTTGGTTGGATTGACTGCGTCTTTTGGGCATACGCCGATACATCTGCCACAGCCCACACATTTATTTTCATCAATACCTGCCTTGCCATCTGTGATATGTGGTGCATCATGGGCACAGATTCTTACACAGGCTCCACAGCCTACACACAGGCTCTGGTCTACCGCCGGTTTGCCAGAGCAATGCATTTCCATTTTTCCGGCACGGGAACCACAGCCCATTCCGATATTTTTTAAAGCACCGCCAAATCCGGCCCCCTCATGTCCTTTAAAATGTGTCAGGGAAATAAATACATCTGCATCCATCACGGCTCTTCCGATTTTGGCTTCCTTCACATATTCCCCGTCTACCGGAACCAGTGCTTCGTCCGTTCCTTTCAGCCCATCTGCGATAATCACATGGCATCCAGTGGAAAATGGTGTAAATCCGTTTTCATATGCTGTATCCATATGATCCAGTGCATTCTTTCTGCTTCCTACATAAAGGGTATTGCAATCCGTAAGAAATGCTTTTCCTCCACATTCTTTTACAAGATCCACCACTACTTTGGCATAATTCGGACGCAGAAATGCAAGATTTCCTAACTCTCCGAAATGAATCTTAATTGCTGCATATTTATCTTCAAAATCAATATTTTTCATTCCAGCTGTAATACAAAGGCGACGCAGCTTCTGCAACAAATTTTCTGAGCCGCTGGTTTTAAAACTGGTATAGTATACTTTGGACGCTTCCATATGTTTTCCTCCTACTTGTTTTTACTTACTATTTACACACTTTTTATACTTCATATCATAATATAATCCGCCGCTTTTTTCAATAAAACGCAGACTGTTTTGTATCTTTGTGCGTTCTTAAAATTATTGCAGCACTCATTAAATCTGCATGCAGGCATGAAATTTTTTCTTCTATATTTCACCAGAAAAAAAGCAGCATCCGGTTTCGTGGAATAAAACTTTCGCTTTTCCTCAATCGTGACGCTGCTTCTGTTATTTTTATATTGGCTACATTGCTTTTCTCTGTTCAAAATGTACTTCTGTCATCATTTCCGGATTCAGCACATGCTCTAAATCTGCTTCGCTCATCAGTTTCCGTTCCAGAACGATTTCTCTTACACTCTTGTTCTCCCGGAGTGCTGTCTTTGCGATGTCGGCAGATTTCTTATATCCAAGATACGGGCAAAGTGCTGTGGAAATCCCAACACTCTTGTCTACCAGACTGCGGCAGTGTGCCTCATTGGCTGTGATTCCATGTATACAATTCTTTGTCAGTGTCTCAACCGCTTCTTTTAAAGTATCGATGGAATCAAAAAGGCTGTAAAATACCACCGGCTCAAAAGCATTCAGTTCCATCTGTCCTGCCTCTGCCGCCATGGTAATTGCTGTGTCATTTCCAATGACATGGAACGCTACCTGGCTTACCACTTCCGGAATAACCGGATTTACTTTGCCCGGCATAATAGAAGAACCATTCTGTCTTGCCGGAAGGTTAATTTCACCAAACCCGGTTCTTGGTCCGGAGGATAACAGTCTTAAATCATTACACATTTTTGAAAGGTCTACGGCGCATGCTTTCAGTGCACCGGATACCATCACGAATCCATCCAGATTCTCTGTAGCATCAAATAAATCCTCTGCCTGTTTCAGTGGATAACCGGTTATCTTTGCCAGTGTCGGCACCACGTTAGATAAATATGCCGGAGAAACATTGATGGCAGTTCCAATTGCGGTTCCCCCCAGATTTACAGTAAACATTTCACATCTTACTTCTTTCAGCCGCTCATAATCACGTTTTACCATGGTTGCATAGGCATGAAATGTCTGTCCGAGGCGCATCGGCACTGCATCCTGAAGCTGCGTTCTTCCCATTTTTAAGATTCCATCAAATTCTGCTGCTTTAATCCGAAGCTCCCTCTCCAGTCCATCCAGTTCTGCCAGCAACGGTTTTAACAGTTCCAGCACCGTAAGTTTTCCGGCTGTTGGAATCACATCATTGGTGGACTGGGACATATTCACATGGTCATTCGGATGAATCCGGCTGTAATCACCTTTTCTTCCTCCCATCCATTCATTGGCACGGTTTGCCAGCACCTCGTTCATGTTCATATTGGCACTGGTTCCGGCGCCACCCTGAATAGCATCTACAATAAATTCATCGGCAAAACATCCACGAATCACTTCATCACAGGCTCTTATAATTGCTTCTGCCTTATCTGCCGGAAGAGCCAGCGCATTCCGATTACTCTGTGCCGCTGCCTTCTTTACTTTTGCAAGGTTGCGGATAAATACAGGATGCAGACTCTGTCCTGTAATCGGAAAATTCTGTTTTGCCCGCAAAGCCTGTACGCCATAATAAGCCTCCTTTGGCACTTCCATTGTTCCAATTGAATCGGATTCCATACGCATTTCTTCTGTCATGATGTTTCCCTCTTTCTTTCTTATTTTTCTAACCCTACTTAGTAACGCAAATAGCGTCAAGACAGTCTTATCCTGTCCTGACGCCATTGTCACAAGGGTTTGTTTTCAATTTTTATTTTTTGTTTTTTGGTTCTGTCAAAGACTAGCACTCTTTGACCAGAAGGTAAATAGTTTTAAGTCAAAACGTGCTTTATATTTGTTTTTAGTGTAGTTTTGATTAATTATTTTAATATTGTTTGTTGCTTTCTTTATTTTCTTAAGTGTCTGTCTTTTCAACAAAATAGAGGTATGATATAATACTTGAAAATAAGCCAACATACTTGTATGTGTAAAATCCAGACAGTGTATACAGCAAAATATTCTCCTGCCTCTGCGCAGATATGTATTCCACGGCAAGGGGCACTAAGGCATTTTGATAGGAATAGAAAAATAACCGGCAACCGGCACAAATTCACATCCATGTTCATCTGTGCCTCGCTGGTGCGTCCATGCACCAGCGTTGCCTATGTTTCTACAAAATTCCAAGTGCCTCTAACCGTGTCATAAATATATCTGCCCGCAGAGGCAGGAGGATATTTTCTGCAGCTGCCTGCCATTTGATATTCACCGGCTATAAAATTTTATATATTACTTTACCTGCTATTTCAGATGCTATTTCATTTGTCATTTTTCAGCATTATATTTGCAGATAAATTCATTTTTTACATCAACTGTATTTTTCAGGAAACGAAAGGAGCCTTTATGGAAAAAGAATTAGACAACATTGACAAAAGCATCATCCGGATCTTACAGGAAAATGCCCGCACTCCGGTCAAGGATATTGCAAAGGAAGTCTTTTTATCTTCCCCGGCGGTTTCTGCCCGGATTGAGCGGTTGGAAAAACGAGGGATTTTAACCGGCTATCATGCCACTGTAAATCCCATGCTCTTTGGCTATCACATTAAGGCTTTCATTAATCTCGAGGTGGAACCGGCACAAAAAAAGGAATTCTACCCTTTCATCGATAGAATTCCCAATGTGATTGAATGTAATTGTGTCACCGGTGATTATGCCATGCTGGTGGAAGTCATGTATCAGACTACCATCCAGCTTGACCACTTCATCAACGAACTGCAGCATTTCGGACGAACCAAAACACTAATTGTATTCTCTACTTCTGTGGAGCACCGTGATGTGCCCGTGAACTGATGAATTTTGCAATTCCTTCCACCCCGATTGTCAGGTAACGGAGCAGTGACTCTGCAGCAAAAGCAAATACAATCATCAGAAGAATACTGATTTTAGACATCTGGCTCATGGCAAATAACTGGTTTAAGCAGATGCCGCAGAAAAGCAGCCCGGCGATATTAAAAATTAAAATTCCATATTTAAACTTATTCATCGGATGGCTGATTTTAATCAGAATCATAAATCCTACAACACATAAAAGCATGGTGGATGCAGTTGCCACATCGGAGGCAGGTATAGAAAATACTTCTCCGCAGACTACCAGCGAACCAACGATTAATACATCGGTCAGTCCTGCCGGAAATGCTTTTAATAATACTTTCCGTAAAAACCGTCCTTCAATACGGTTGCGGTTTGGCTCCAATGCCAGTAAGAATCCCGGTGCCCCAATGGTAAACATACTGATGAGGGAAATCTGTGCCGGCTCTAACGGATAAGTGATTGTCGATACCACTGCAAAGATTGCCATTAACAGTGAGAATATATTTTTTACCAGAAACAGGCTGGCAGAACGCTGCACATTGTTTACTACCTGCCGTCCTTCTGATACCACATCCGGCATATGGGCAAAATCGGAATCTAAAAGAACTACCTGTGCCGCCTGCGCTGCTGCTTCACTTCCGGACGCCATCGCCACGCTGCAATCCGCATCCTTCATTGCCAGAATATCGTTAACTCCATCGCCGGTCATTGCTACGGTATGTCCCGCATCCTGCAATGCATGTACCAGCTTCTGCTTCTGTTTCGGAGTTACCCGTCCAAATACGGTATAGCGGTCTGCCGCATCATAAATTTTCTCATCGGTATCCAGTGTGCCTGCATCCACATATTTCTCCGCATGCTCGATTCCGGCACATCGTGCCACTTCGGATACGGTCTCCGGGTTATCACCGGAAATTACTTTCACTGCCACGCCCTGAGTCTTAAAATAACCAAAGGTCTTCTTCGCATTTTCACGAATTGGATTGGAAAGAATCACATAACCCAGCGGCTCCGGTTTTTCGGTCAGGGTTCCCTTGATATCACTTCCCGGATATTTTGCCAGCAAAAGTACACGATAACCTTTTTTCGTATATTCCCTAATCTCATCTGCAATTTCTTCAAAGGCATTTCCCATGACAAATTCCGGCGCACCCAGAAGATATTTTCCATCCTCAAATACAACGCCACTGTATTTTGTTGCAGAAGTAAACGGCATAACCTCCAGTGCTTTCCGCCGGGCAGCCATAAAGGTCTGTACTTCCGCTGTTTTATCTTTATTGCTGTCATTATCGGTATCACTATCTCTATCTCTATCCTTATCTTTGCCCTTCCGCTCCAGATAATCACGAATTGCTTCCATAGTAGCATTATTATCCGGCACTGCTGACGCATAATCCCGAAGCAGAGACTGAAGAAATGTATTTTCCGCATCCTTCGCCGGAACAATTTTTGCCACTTCCATACCGGCTTCCGTTATGGTTCCGGTTTTATCGACACAGAGCACATCAACTCTTGCCAGTGCTTCGATACTCTTCATGTCATGGAGCAGTACATGCCGCTTTGCCAGACGCATGGTTCCAAGTGCCAGGGCAATGGTCGTCAGAAGATATAATCCCTCCGGTATCATTCCGATAATTGCTGCCACCATGGAAACGATGCTCTTCTGGAAAGTCTCTCCATTTACGATATAGCCCTGCCAGAATAAAATGATTCCAATCGGAATAATCACAATACCAATCCATTTTACCAACTGGTTAATAGAGCGGATCATCTCGGACTGTTCTTCATTTCCCATCGCTTTTGCTTCTGCAGTCAGCCTGGAAATGTAAGAATGCTTTCCTACCTTCTCCAGTCTCGCATAACATTCTCCGGATACCACAAAGCTTCCGGACATCAGCCTGCTTCCCGGTGTTTTCTCAATTTCATCGGCTTCTCCGGTCAGCAATGATTCATTTACCTGAATCGTGCCTTCCAGAACAACGGCGTCTGCACAAATCTGGGTTCCTGCAGTCAGTAAAATGACATCATCCTTCACCAGCTGCTCCGATAAAATTTTCTTCTGCTCTCCATCCCGGATAACAATGGCATGGGGTGCATTCAGAAGGCTCATCTTATCTAAGACTTTCTTCGCCCGCAATTCCTGAATAATTCCAATCAGCGTATTTCCGATGATGATTGGCAGGAAAGTCAGGTTCCGGAAAGAACCGACCACACAAAGCAGAATCGTAATGACTAAGAAAATAAAGTTAAAGTACGTAAATACATTGGACTTTACGATTTCCTTTGCACTCTTCTCCGTGCTGATGTCTGTTTTATTTACAAATCCTTCTATAAAGCGTTCTTCTACTTCTTCCTTTGATAATCCCCGCAGGATACGTTTTTCTTCCGGCATTCTGTTTTCACTCATAAACTGTTTCTTCATCCTTTTCATTCTGTTTGAAATTCATTATATAGCTTTCCCCTATGGTATGGTATAAATATTTTCTTAAATTATTATAAACTATGTAGAAACCTTTCTTAAAACATATCCCCCTTTTTCACTCTACCGGAAAGCAATTTTCTGTAAAGGAAACAAAGAATGTGCCTCGGCACATTCTCGCGCCTGCGGCGGTCGCTTGCGACATCTACCTTATACGCCGCAGTGCGCATCCTCGCGGAGCGTTTTTTACTTTACAGGAAAGTAATTTCCTGTAAAGTAAAAAATACCCTCTCTGCCGGTTTCTACGGTAAAGAGGGTATCTTCCTTACATCATATTTTATCTTTTGTATACACCGTTTTTAGTGTTTCACTTCAATTCGCACCAACGCCTTACGCAATGCAAATTCCGCACGAAGCATATCTGTATCTGCAGCCTTAGCTGCAATACGGGCTTCGGCACGCTCTTTTGCTGCCTCGGCACGCTTCTCATCGATTTCATCCGGCCACTCGGCAATCTCTGCCAGCAGTGTTACCTTATCGCCCAAAATCTCTGCAAAGCCTGCATGAACCGCAGCTTCTTTTACATCTTCGCCATTGGTAATGATCACAACACCGGGAGCAAGCACCGTTGTCAGCGGAATGTGGTCCGGATAGACACCGATTTCTCCTTCTGTTGTATTGAATTCTATCATGGTTGCTTCCCCGGTATAAAAGATTCTCTCCGGGGTAATGATTTCTACCTCAAATGCTTTCTTCTCGTCTGCCATGGCTTCACCCCTTACTTCATACGGGCACGTACTTCGTCAATACTTCCGGCATTCAGGAAATAGCTCTCCGGTACATCATCATGCTTTCCTTCTAAGATTTCACGGAAGCCGCGGATGGTCTCGGCTACCGGTACATATTTTCCATCAAGACCGGTAAACTGGGTTGCTACGAAGAATGGCTGTGACAAGAAACGCTGTACTTTTCTTGCACGGCTTACTACCAGCTTGTCCTCTTCTGACAGCTCATCCATACCAAGGATTGCAATAATATCCTGTAATTCTTTATATTTCTGAAGAATCTCCTGTACTCCACGGGCTACCTCAAAATGCTCCTGTCCTACGATACGAGGGTCAAGGATTCTGGATGTAGAACCAAGTGGGTCTACTGCCGGATAAATACCAAGCTCTACGATAGAACGATCCAGTACAGTAGTGGCATCCAGATGGGCAAATGTAGTTGCCGGAGCCGGATCAGTAAGGTCATCCGCCGGTACATAGACTGCCTGAACGGATGTAATGGAACCATTCTTGGTAGAAGTGATACGCTCCTGCAATGCACCCATCTCAGTCTGTAAGGTCGGCTGATATCCTACTGCGGAAGGCATACGTCCTAACAGTGCGGATACCTCAGAACCTGCCTGTGTGAAACGGAAAATGTTATCAATGAATAACAGTACATCCTTTCCACCTTTATCACGGAAATACTCCGCCATGGTAAGTCCGGTAAGACCTACACGCATACGTGCTCCAGGCGGCTCGTTCATCTGACCGAATACCATGGTGGTCTTATCAATAACTCCGGATTCCTTCATTTCATAATAAAGGTCATTTCCCTCACGGGTACGCTCACCTACACCGGTAAATACGGAATATCCACCATGCTCGGTTGCGATATTATGAATCAGCTCCTGAATCAATACGGTTTTTCCTACTCCTGCACCACCGAAAAGTCCGATTTTTCCACCCTTCTGGTAAGGGCAGAGAAGGTCAACAACCTTGATTCCTGTCTCTAACATTTCTGTAGAAGTTGCCTGTTCATCAAAGCTTGGTGCTTTCCGGTGAATCGGCATATATTCCACATCCTGTGGTGGAGCCTCATTGTCAATTGGCTCGCCTAATACGTTAAACATTCTGCCTAAGGTATGCTCGCCTACCGGCACGGAAATCGGTGCACCGGTTGCTTCTGCATCCATACCACGGATTAATCCGTCGGTAGGTCCCATGGCAATACAACGTACGACATCATCTCCTAAATGCTGTGATACCTCTACTACCAGAACTTCACCATTTTTTCTGGTAATACGGATTGCTTCATTGATTGCCGGAAGCTTTCCTTCGGTAAATTTAATATCCAATACAGCACCTATTATCTGAGTGATTTTTCCAATATTTGTTTCTGCCATCTTTTTCTATCACTCCTTATTCTCTATTCTTATGAATATGATCAGGAAATTGCCGATGCTCCGGCTATAATCTCTGTCAGCTCCTGTGTAATAGAACCCTGACGGGCACGATTATACTTCAGTGACAGGTCACTAATCATATCCTCTGCGTTGCTGGTTGCAGAATCCATTGCCTGCATTCTTGCACCATTTTCACTGGCTACTGCTTCTACCAGTGCTCCATAAAGAAGGCTCGTTACATACTTTGGTATGATTAAATTAAGCGCCTCCTCCTGGTTTGGTTCATAATTCATCAGCACATTGTCTTCTTCCTGCTCCGGCATATCTTCGATATCCACCGGAAGAAGCTTGATTAATTTCGGCTCATGTACCACCGTATTCTTAAAATGTGTATAAGCAAGGTAAATTTCGCCAACTTCACCTTTTTCATAGGCTGCCAGCACTTCCCTTGCCAATGCGGACGCCTCATCATAAGTCGGTGCCTCTATCAGCTCCGGAAGTCCCTTTACAATGGAATATCCCTTATGTTCTAAGGACTCTCTTCCCTTATTACCAACTGCATAAATGGAAAGCCTGTCCTTTGGAAGGTCACTCTCTGTAATCAGCTTTACGACATTCGCATTATAGCCTCCTGCCAGTCCACGGTTCGAGGTAATTACAATCACTGCCTTCTGCTCGGAATCTTTCCCGGTAAGGTACGGGTGATTGATGGAACCGCTCTTTGCCAGCATGGAAGTTACGGTCTGATACATATAATTAAAATACGGATTTGCCTGTTCTGCATGTCCCTTCGCTTTCTGCAGTTTTACGGTAGAAACAAGCTTCATGGCCTTTGTAATCTGCTGTGTGCTGGAAATACTGCTTTTGCGCCGCTTTATATCACGCATGGACGCCATAGTCTCTCACCGCCTTTTACCATATTACATGCCTATTTGAAATCTTTCTTACATGCTTCAATTGCTGTAATTAATTTCTGCTCTGTTTCTTCGTCTAACTGTTTTGTTTCACGAATGGATTCAAAAATCTCCGGATACTTGGTATCAATCAGTTCTAACAATGCTTTTTCAAATGACAGAATCTCATCCACCGGAATATCCAGTAAATATTTCTTGGTTGCAGCATAGATAATTGCTACCTGTTTTTCCACCGGCATCGGCTGATACTGTGGCTGTTTCAACATTTCACGGATTCTTTCACCCTGTGCTAATTTCTCTTTGGTATCAGCATCCAGCTCGGAACCAAACTGTGCAAATGCTGCCAGCTCACGATACTGTGCCAGCTCTACTCGGATTGGTGCTGCAATCTTCTTGATTGCCTTAATCTGCGCAGCTCCACCAACCCGGGATACGGAAAGTCCTGCATTGATTGCCGGACGGAAACCAGCGTTAAACATATCTGTTTCCAGATAAATCTGACCGTCTGTAATGGAAATTACGTTGGTCGGAATGTATGCGGATACGTCTCCCGCCTGTGTCTCGATAATCGGCAGTGCAGTCAGGGAACCTCCACCCAAAGCATCGGAAAGTCTTGCTGCACGCTCTAATAATCTGGAATGCAGATAGAATACGTCTCCCGGATAAGCCTCACGTCCTGGTGGTCTCTTAAGCAGCAAGGAAAGGGTACGGTATGCAGCAGCATGTTTACTCAAATCGTCATAAACGATTAATACATCCTCTCCGTTCTCCATCCACTCTTCACCAATTGCACATCCTGCATACGGTGCAATATACTGTAATGGTGCCAGCTCACTTGCTGTTGATACAACAACTGTGGTATAGCTTAATGCACCGAATTCTTCTAATGTTTTTACCAGGGATGCTACGGTAGATGCTTTCTGACCGATGGCAACGTAAATACATTTTACGCCCTGTCCCTTCTGGTTAATGATGGTATCAATTGCAATTGCCGTCTTACCGGTCTGCTTATCTCCGATGATAAGCTCACGCTGTCCACGTCCAATCGGCACCATGGAATCGATTGCCTTAATACCGGTCTGTAATGGTGTATCTACAGATTTTCTGGAAATAACACCGGATGCCACACGTTCAATCTGGCGGTATTTCTCCGTCTCAATCGGTCCTTTTCCATCAATCGGCTGACCCAGCGCATTTACTACTCGTCCCAGTAATGCATCTCCGACCGGAACCTCTACTACACGTCCGGTGGTCTTTACGGTATCACCTTCGTTGATGGAACGCTTATCTCCTAACAGAACCGCACCTACATTATCTTCCTCTAAGTTCAGCACCATTCCATATACTTCGCCCGGGAATTCCAAAAGTTCTCCCTGCATTGCATTTTCAAGGCCGTGAATTCGTGCAATTCCATCTGCCACCTGAATGACAGTTCCTACGTCTGCCACTTCCAACTGGGATGCATACCGCTCGATCTGCTCTTTGATAACGGAACTGATTTCTTCTGGTTTCAATTTCATGAAGCGGTTTCACCTACTTTCAACTGTATTTTGGATAATTCACTGGTTAGCTTCTGCAGCCTGGTTTTGATACTGCTGTCCACTACCCTGTCTTTTATGCGGATGACCATTCCTCCAATGAGTGATGCATCCACCTCATAATTCATTTCAATTTCTACATAATGTGTGGTTTCTAATAGTTTCTTTACGATTTCGTCTTTCTGCTGCATTGACAGCTCTATCGCAGAAATGACATATGCCGTTCCGATATTTTTATATTCTTTTACGGAATCCACAAAACATGCAAATACGCTTTCCATATCTTTAAAGTGGTCTTTTTCTATCAGCTGGCACATCAATCCCACGATCTCGTCCGCGGTCTTTCCCTTGAATATGTTTTCAATAATCTGAAGCTTCTCTTCTTTTACAATCTGTGGATGATTCATCAATTTTGCCAGTTCCTCATTCTCATGGAGAATCTCAAGAAGTGCTTTCGCATCTTCTAACCAGGCATCTTCACATCCCTTTTCCACGGCGAGTTCAAACAATGCATCTGCGTATGTTTTGGAAACTAATTTTGCCATGTTGTATCACCCATCTCTTTCAAGGTTTCTTCCACGAGGGCATCCTGTATTGTTGTATCAATGGATGCGGCTACCACTTTGCCTGCCATCATAGATGCAATTTCTATCATTTCCTGTTTCATCTCATCCATCACGCGTTTTTTCTCCAGTTCTGCCTCTTCATTGGCACGCCGGATAATCCGCGCAGCCTCTTCCTTTGCCTCGCCAATGATGCGGTTCTCATTGCGCAGGGCTTTGGTTCTGGCTTCACTTAAGATAACCTCCGCCTCTTTATCGACGTTCTTAAGCTTCTCTTCATACTGCTGTCTTAATTCTGCTGCTTCTGCCTGGTCGCTTGCCGCAGATTCCAGTTCCGTCTTTATCTTCTCCTGACGTCCCTTTAACATCTTACGAACCGGCTCGAAAAGGTTATAAGACATTACGGTAAACAATACGAAAACGGATATCGCCATAAGGATGGTATCATGCAATAACTGAAAATCAAGATTAAATAATCTGGTCATTTTCTTCCTGCTGTGCCTCCTTTCTTTTCGTAATCATTTCTTCGCACTTTATACCAGTGGTTTTACGAAAAGCAGAAGCATTGCAATCAACAGACCATAAAGACCGGTAGTCTCTGCTACTGCCTGTCCAAGAAGCATGGTTGACATAATATCTCCTTTTGCTCCCGGGTTACGGCCTACAGCTGCTGCTGCGTGTCCTGCTGCAATACCCTGTCCAATACCAGGTCCGATACCTGCGATAACTGCAAGTCCTGCACCAATTGCTGAGCATGCTAAAATTAAATCCTGTCCTGTAATGTTCATAATTATAAATCCTCCTTATACTGTTCTATTCTGTTTCCATCTGCTGGTTCACATATGTCATAGTCAACATACAGAATACATACGTCTGAATTGCTCCTGAGAACAAATCAAAGTACACATGAAGCGCTGCCGGCCAGACAATTGCAATCTTGGACAACAGTCCATAGACCAATGCCATCATTACGGTTCCTGATAATACGTTTGCAAACAAACGAAGTGACAGGGAAATCGGCACGGCAATCTCGCTGATGATATTGATTGGCAGCCACAGTGGCAGCCATGGTGGTAACGGCGAACACATATCTTCCCAGATTTTCTTTGGTTTCTGGTACTTTATCTGGCAGATATGGATCAGCGAAAAGGTGATAAGTCCCAACGCCAGTGTCGTTCCATAATCTGCGGTAGGCGGTCTTAGCCCGAATAATCCAGATATATTACTCATGAGAATAAAGATAAAAATGGTGCTGATGTAATTCACCAGCTTCGGTGCATTTTTCCCCATGACACCGTCAACCACGCCATCTAATTTTTCCACCATAAGTTCTACTACATTCTGAAATCCGCCCGGTACCTCCGTTGCCGCTTTCATCTTATGCTTTACAATAAATGAAAAGGCAATCAGTATCAGCATGATTATCAGAATACATACATGAGAAGTAGTAATCCATACCTCATGTCCGAAAATCTTATAGGAAAACAGTCCATGAATCATAAAATCTATATCCTGGGCACCCGCTGCTAAAATTCCGTTATCCACGCTTTCACCTCCTTATATTATATTTTTCTTCACCCTAAGAAGATTCATCACCTCTCCCTAAAAGTTTTAAAATTACTTTATGTGTAAAGGGTTGAACGTAAGCTCCAACCTTCAATCCCATTACTCCCACAAATGCTACCATCACATTGCCTATTTCAAAGTATGCCGTAACAAAAAAGACTGCTACAACTACGAGATACCGCAGCACATACTGCAATGCGATCCGTCTTGTCCTTCCGGATTCTGCCATATCCATACTGTCCCGCAGAACCACTGCCATATGGACTGCCATTCCGATTGCGGTTGCTGCTCCAATCAGAAGGCCGATGGAATATCCCAATTTGTCCTTTACAAACCAGATACCGGTAAATTCCACCACAATTTCGTATATAAGGATTCCCAGAATCAATTCCGGTAATGCATCATTTATCCTTTTTAACATCTGATTTAACCTTTCCCGTGTCTTTTTTCTGCCAAAGCCTCTGTGCCATCCGGTAGCAATTCTGGAATCCCGCTGCCGCCCCAAGGAAAAACAGCAGAATCACCAGCCACGGATGCCCGTATCTTTGGTAAATAAAAACCCCGAGTCCAACACATAAAAAAATAGGAACTATCATGTTGATACCGAACTGCATGATTAAAATCAAGGAATCATACACTTTATTTCTGTTCTTCATGAATAGCTCCTTCCCTTACATTTTCGTGAAACGCTCTGCAAATACTAAGCTCATTATATCATTTTTCCATAAATTGTCTATAAACATTTTATGAAAAATGTCTATAAATCAGCTTTATGATTTTACAATTTTACATAATTTTAACAAATATTACCAGTGGGTTTTTCCCGCACCTTCGTCATTTGTTCAATTGGTTATAAACCTTTGCCATTGTTCGTTATTTCTCCAGTCGTTACAAGGTAATATTTATTTCCCGGTTGGTGTGGGTGTACTGATAGTAGCGCACGCCTGCCGCATCTAACATCCTTTTGGAAGCAATAACTGCCGGTGTATTCTGATACTTGTCACTGTCATATACGATAGTCTTGATTCCAGCCTGAATGATTGCCTTGGCGCACTCATTACAAGGGAACAGGGACACATACATTTTCGCTCCCTCCAACGAACCGCCACGGTAATTTAAAATTGCATTTAATTCGCTGTGGGTAGTATAGAAATATTTATTTTCCAGGGGTGCTCCTTCTCTCACCCACGGAAATTCATCATCGGAGCAGCCCTTCGGCAGTCCGTTGTATCCCATGGAAAGGATCTTGTTATCCTCACTGACAATGCAGGCTCCCACCTGTGTATTCGGGTCCTTGGAGCGCATTCCGGATAACATTGCCACGCCCATAAAATATTCATCCCAACTAATATAGTCTTCCCGTTTCTGGCTCATTTTATTTCCTCCTTGCTGCGGTTTTTCTGTTGCTATTTTACCATATTTTTTTATGGTTTTATACGGTTTCTGTGAGATTTTTACGGAAATGACACAGTTCTTAGCTGAATAAAGTACTTGCCGGGGCGAAGCCCGCTTCCTTCACTTGGGATACATGATAAAGGCTGTTAGGGGCACTTGGAATTTCGCCTGTTTCTAGGCAACACCGGCACAGGGATGTGCCGGTGAGGTGCAGATGAACATGGATGTGAATTTGCACCGGTTGCCGGAATAGACTGTATCTTTTTCGAAATTCTTAGTGTCCCTTGCAGGCTTTATGCCGTATTCAAAGTGAAGGATGTGGACTGCGCCAGACAGTAATGTAAAAAAGGTTCTCAAGCCTTTCAACTTAAGAACCCTTCACATTTCATATATCTTCGAACTTATTTTGTTCCGAATATTCTGTCTCCTGCATCACCAAGTCCTGGTACAATATAGCAGTGCTCATTCAATTTCTCATCTAATGCTCCGATATAAATGTCTACGTCCGGATGTGCTTCTTGCATTGCCTTTACGCCCTCTGGCGCTGCAATGATACACATAAAGCGGATGTTCTTTACACCTCTGTCTTTTAACATCTGGATGGCTGCTATAGAAGAACCACCGGTTGCCAGCATCGGATCTACAACAAATACTTCACGCTCATCGCAATCCTCCGGAAGCTTGCAGTAATATTCTACCGGTTTTAATGTCTGTGGGTCACGGTAAAGTCCGATGTGTCCGACTTTTGCTGCAGGAATCATTGCAAGCATTCCGTCTACCATTCCAAGACCTGCACGCAAGATTGGTATCACTGCCAGTTTCTTTCCTTTTAACTCTTTTACAGTTGTCCTGCAGATTGGAGTCTCGATTTCGATATCGGTAAGTTTCAAATCCCTGGTTGCCTCGTAGCACATTAACATAGCGATTTCGCTGATTAATGTACGGAACTCCTTAGAACCCGTTTCTTTTCTTCTTATCCAGCCGATTTTATGCTGAATCAGTGGATGATCCATTACAAATACTTTTGACATATCATTCTCCTTCGTTTAATAATTTCACTAATTTTTTTATACTCTTATTCATGGTCTCAAAGCAAAGCCCGTATGACTGAAGTGTGCCGCCATAAGGATCTAAGATTTCCAGTTCATCCCCTACTAACTCCGTCAGTACCTGGACATTTTCTTCCTTCGCCTCCGGAAACATTTCCAATAATTTCTGTCTCTGCTGTGCTTCCATTGTAAGCACCAATGTATCTTCGCCAAAATCCCCTGCTGTAATCTGGCTTGACATAAAACCTTCCATGTTAATGCCATTGCTTATCATAACAGCTTCTGCCTTCTGATTCAGTGGTTCCGGGAATAATACCACAAGACCTCTCACCAGCACTTCTACCGGATGATTCAGGGAATATTCCCGAAAAATACCGGCCGCCATGGGTGCCCTGCATGTTCCGCTTTCTGCCACGAATACAATGCGATTGTATGGCTTCATAAAAACCTCCTCTAAACTGTAATCACCTGATGTCCTGCAGCCTTCAGCAGACGATTCATAATTGCCTGCCCAATACGCGGAGTTGCAAAACTCTCAGAGTAAATAATATCTACTTCTTTCTCATCAAAGTCCCGCAACAGTTTATACAAATGCTTTGCAATTGCATCCTCATCACTGCGTGCACCAATACTTACCACTTCGCCTTCCGGATAACGGTCTATCGTTTCGTCTGTTCCGATGATTCCTACCTTCTTCCCCAGTAGAACCGCTTCCTTTGTCAAAGCATTAATCTTTGCTACTACCTTCTCTTCTTCTCCGTCTACCAGAATCAAATCTGCTTTCGGTGCATAATGCTTATATTTCATTCCCGGTGCTTTCGGCTTCTGCAGCGAATCCGAAGCAATAATTCCAGGATCCATTTTCACTTCCCCGATTACCTTTTCTAACATTTTCGGTGTAATATAGCCCGGTCTTAAAATCATTGGTATGTCTTCTGTCAGATCAACAATCGTGGATTCAATTCCAATTCCCACAGGACCCCCATCCAGTATCATCGGAATTCTGCCATCCATATCAAATGCTACATGCTCTGCCAGAGTCGGACTCGGTTTACCGGATGTATTGGCACTCGGTGCCGCAATATATCCACCGCTTCTCCTGATCAGTTCCAGTGCAACCGGGTGATTTGGCATGCGGACTGCCACCGTATCCATCCCCCCTGTAGTTTCATATGGAACCTTATCATTCTTGCGCACAATCATGGTCAGCGGGCCCGGCCAGAATGCATCTGCAAGTTTCTTTGCTTCTTCCGGCATCTCCTGTGCGATTTTCTCCATGTCTGAAAATTCTGCCACATGGACAATCAAAGGATTATCAGATGGTCTTCCCTTTGCCGCATAAATTTTCTTCGATGCCTCTGCACTCAGTGCATCTGCGCCCAGTCCATATACCGTCTCAGTTGGAAATGCCACCAGCCCTCCATCCCGGATAATTGCGGCTGCACGTTCCAGTGCTTCTGTATCCATATTATTCTGATCTATTTTTATCACTTCTGTTTTCATAACGCTTATTATATCACGTTCCCTTTATGTGTTCAAGAACTGGAATTGTTTTCAAAATCCATTTCCATCGAAAATCGAAAACACCCGAAAACCGCACTTCCTACTTGCTATGTAGCCCTAAGTGTGGCATAATCAGTATGTTCACTAGAATATTATGGAAAGGAGTTTCCAGATGAAAATTACAAAAAGCGAATTTGGCATGACCAAAGATAATAAGCCGATTTCCCTTTATACTATTGAAAATGCATCCGGTGCTTCCGTTACACTTTCGGATTATGGATGTCGTATTATTAAGATTATGGTTCCGAATAAAGAGGGAAAACTGACCGATGTAATTTTAGGCTTAATGAATGCCGATGAGTATCTTGCTGATGATGCCAGCCTGGGAGCTGTTGTCGGTCGATGCGCCAACCGTATCGCCAAAGGGCACTTTACCTTAAATGATAAAGAATACAATCTTGCCATTAATAATGGGCCAAACCACCTGCATGGTGGTCCTACGGGATTTGGTCAGCGTGTATGGACCGGAAAAATTACAGATGATAAAGTTACTTTTACCCGCATTTCTCCGGATGGAGAAGAAGGTTATCCGGGTAACCTTACAGTTTCCGTTACCTACGGATGGTCTGAAGACAATGAATTATCTATTGTTTACGATGCAGCCTGTGATCAGGATACTGTATTCTCTGTTACCAGCCATGGTTATTTCAATCTGAATGGGGAAGGAAACGGTACCGTATTAGATCAGGAATTACGCATTGATGCAGATGCGATTACAGAACTGGATGACACACAGTGTCCTACCGGTGCATTTCTCTCTGTGGAGGGAAGCCCATTTGATTTCCGTGAGATGAAGAAAATCGGTGACGGCATTCACTGTAACAATGCCCAGTTAAAATTAGGCGGCACTTACGACCATAACTTTGTAATCAACGGGGATGGCTTAAGAGAGGCGGCTGTTTTACAGTCTAAGGAAAGCGGCATACGGATGACCTGCTTTACCGACCAGCCGGGTGTACAGCTCTATGTCCCTTGTTATACCCTTCATCAGAAAGGAATTGATGGCAAAGATTATCCGCCATATTCCGCAGTATGTTTAGAGACACAGCATTATCCAAATGCGATCAATATCGAACATTTCCCTCCTGTTGTTTTAAAAGCAGGCGAGAATTTCCGTTCCAAGACACTCTATCATTTTTCTGTGATGGGCTAAACCCGAAAAAAATATAAGAAAGCAAAAGATTCCAGACCATTATGGCTGGAATCTTTTTTGTAATCTTTCTTTATTTCTGATGCATTTCAATGCTGTTTCACTTTCTGTTTTTCTGTATCTGCAGTCTCATTACTCATGCCGGCTTCTTCTGTATCTGCTGTTTCATTGCCCAGACAGTCTAGAATTCCATCTGCAATAGCTTCTGCCACTGCCTCCTGATATTCCCCGGTAGATAATTTCGCGGCCTCCTCGGAATTACTTAAGAAGCCGCATTCTACGATTACCGTAGGATATGCCGTTTTTTTCAGGAGATAATAACTCTCATTGGCTTTTGCTTCCCGCTTATTTTCCGTATCCAGATGCGACCGCAGGCTTTCCTGCATAATCCCGGCAATTTTTCTGCCCTCCTCGGACTGTCCAAAATAGAAGCACTGAGCTCCGCTTATGGACTCTTCCGTATAACTGTTCTGATGGACACTTATGGTAAATAACGGCTCCGCCTCATCAATCAGCCGGCAGCGGTTACGCATATCTGCCACCTTTTTGCTGCCGCTCTCCCCTTTATCAAGACTTTCGTCTGTCTCCCGGGTCAGAATCACTGTTATATTTTCTTTTTCCAGACGGGCTTTTACCTTCTTTGCAATGGCAAGGTTAATGTCCTTTTCCAGTTCGCCGTGAATCCCGATTTTGCCCGGGTCATCACCGCCATGGCCTGCGTCCACAACGATACATGGCTTTTCTTCTGCTGCCCGCATGCTGCTTACCAGCACTGCTCCTTCTTTTGATAACAGGCATACTGCCACCAGTAGAAGAACTGCCATATATAATTCCATTCTTTTTTTCAAACCACACTTCCTAATTCTTTTCTTTATAATAAATATGAAAGTGCCGGCTCAATTATCCTGTTTTATCTGTTAATCCACTTTAAACTTCGCAATTTCTTCGGTAATCTCTACTACAATCCGTTTCAGTTCCTGTCCGGCTTCCACTACTTTGTCGCCATCCTTGGAGAATTCTTCGGAAATATCCATAACAACTTTTTCATGGGCCTCTCCGTTGCGGTTTTACACTTTAGTTATTTGTATATTTTATAATGGTATCCCAGATGCTGTCTGTCTCAAAGCCAAGCTTCCAGAAAGATATTCCCGCAAGTTTATTTGACTTCATGACTTCTAACTTCTTCTCAAGGGAAGCTGCGTCTTCCATCCAGACTTTATAGGTAACCCCATCATTTACATATTCTGCGTAATTCTGCCCATCTTCTTCCGACCAGGTCGGCGTTGCTCCATTTAATTCCAGACGTTTCTGTACCGTATCCATACCAACAGCTTCGCTGGTCAAATCATATGGTACATAATCCTCTGCTGCTGCAGCTGTTGTATCTTCTTCATCATCTGCCTTTGGTGTCTCTGCCCATATTCTTGTATAGAACGGACATCCCAGAATGATCTGGTCTGCAGGTACTTCCTTTAAGGTATCGGCTACTCCGTTGGTTACAAATCCAATGGATGCAACAGATCCTTCATCTGAACCAGCATAATGCTCATCATATCCCATAATCACTACATAATCCGCAAAATTTGCCTGTTCTTCCCGGTCATAAAATGCGGTATAAGCACTCGGCACATAGTTGTCCACGGATAATACCACGCCGTTGTTTGCACATTTTAAGGAAAGTTCGCGGATAAACTGGATATAGCTGTCTCCCACTGCTTCACTGTTTAAGGATTCAAAATCCAGATTGATTCCATCCAAATCGTACTGGATTGCTGCTGAAATAATCTGATTGACCAGATACTGTCTGGTAGAGGTATGGGTCAGAACAGCAGCTGTGTCCACTTCTTTATTTTCAAGATTGCTTACCAGTCCCCAGACCTCAATATTATTCTGATGGCAGTAGTTTACATAATCCAGCGATGCAAGGTTTGCAATGTTACCGTTATTATCATTTAAGTAGAACCAGGTCGGTGCGATTACATTGATTCCCTTGGTATTCTGCAATACTGTTGCAATGGTGCTGTTGGCATCCTTTGTTGTCACCTGATGCCATGCCATTTCTATGGTAAAGTCCTTGGAAATATGGGTAAATTCCGGCTCTGTAAAATCATTGTTCAAGGTTTCAGTGGTTACTTTTCCTACGAACTTATTCTTAAGGTATCCGATAACACCATCTTCTGTCATGGCTTTGGTCCATCTGTCACCTGCATCCAAAATTGTCAGAGTCTCACCTTTTTCTAAGTCTTTCACGATTGGACTCTTGATACCGCCCTTTAAACGAAGCTGTGTTGCCTTCTTCGCCGGTGCTGTATCCACATCCCCCCACACGGTATTGATTACGGTACGATTCGGGTCTTCATATACTTCGTGGGTAATATTGGTATACTGCTCTACAAAATCAAGCGCAAGATACATGGTATTGCTGTCATTCCGGACAATTGTATAATCTGCACTCTGGTTTTCCTTTCCTACCTGATAAGTATTGCTGCCTGCTGCCACGGTAACGAGATTATCCGGCAGTGTATAAAGCAATACATTTTCATTGGCATCCCAGTAAAAACGGTCATTGAAGCGGTCATGTACCGTTTCATAATCCACATAAACTTCGCCGTCTATATATTTGCCCGGTGTTTCTAACACTTCATGATCCACCACCAGCGAAATATCATCATCCGCCTGTAAATGATAATATTCTGTCATATCCTGATGCTCTTTACTCGGAATATATTTCTGAATAATTTTCGTTCCTACGGCAATCAGCAGCACCAGTAATATCAATACGATTACCACAATAACCGGTGCTAATTTCGTGTTTTTTCTGTTCCGTCTGCGGTTCCTGTTTCTATTTCTATTTCCATTTGTCGGTCTGTTCGTTCGCTGCGTTCTCTCCAAGCCTGCGTCCTCCTGTACTTTACTGTTCTATTTTCTTATGGTTTTCCATTTTTGTTTTCTTTGCCATAAGCATACGTCATTGGTGGGAAAATTTCAAGTAAAAACCACCTGGAAACACGCTTTGCGAGTTTCCCGCGTAAAAAGAGGCACAGACTATAATTTTTGTCTGTGCCTCTTACCTTTCTTTTTCTTTACATTGTGCTGCATTCCGCAGCGGTGTGAGTAAGCATTCAGGGTAACCTTCTCACATCAAAAGCATATATTTCTATTTATTCATCTTTTTTTGTTTTTGGTTTCTGTTAAATTTACATGCCTGCTTTCTACTTTCCTTTTCCAAAAGGATAAGCGTTCGTGATATGTTAAACTAAAGTTTTTAAAAACAGGCGCTCTGCTTCTTTTAAATGAAGCGGGTCCTCCATAAAAGGAAGGGTATGGATTGGTATGCGGTATTGTTTCTGAAAATCTTTTTTATCTTTTTTCATCCCAAACTGTGCCAGAAACGTCACGTTATCCAAACACTTTTCCTCTTCCCATATGACGGACATAAAATACTCTAATTCCTTTCGTTTCCATGGACTTAAGGAAACCAGAATCAGCTTCCGGTCACAGCGCAAGAATTCCCGACGAATCCTGTAAAACTCACTTCCGCCGTCTATGATGTAATATTCATAGCCCTGTCGGATATATTCCGGCATATTATCACTTCCCGCATTTGCAAAATAGTGTTTTCTGTCCGGCCGCCCCCATTTACCCTGCTGCTGTTTCTGCAGTTCTTCCAATTCGTGATTTCCACTTAATTCCACCAATGCCGTGTGACTTTTCAGGCAGTCCGCACAGTAATGGGTCAGCGCAGTGCACAGATGCGTCACACCCACGCCCTGCTGCACACCAAATATTCCGATACTTTTTCTTTCTTCCATGGTTTGTTATCTTCTCCCTTCTTTCGAAAGCATTTGTGTGAAGAATGCTTCCTTTTCTCTGCCACCATCAAATGGCATTGTGTCCCTCGGATAACAGTACACTTCTCTTCCGATGAAAGCTGCAAATTCTCTCGCCTCCATGGGGCTGCTGTGATTACAGATAATTTTAAGATTTGGTACACAACGTAACGTTTGCCAGGCTTTCATGGAAGCCTCCCGCTTCCACAAAGACAGATTCACTACGAGTACTGTAATCTCAGCCTCTTCCATGCAGGCTTCTTCCACTGCAGCTCCATAATCGAAAATGAGTGTATCTTCCCCGCTGCCGATAGACTCACTTCCCCGGAAATTCCGGCAGATGACGATATCTTCTTCGCACTCTGCCTCACGCTCCGCCCAATTTGTTCCACCACATTACTTATCTTTTCCCTCTTTTCGGACTGAATTTCCCGATACAGGGCATTTGCGCCCCCCGCATTAAAAAATGAAGTCAGTGCAATGGCTATATGGGTGGTTCCGACTCCGGATTCTGCCCCCACAACAGATATGCTTTTTAAGAGATGCTCTTTCCGATTCCCCTTCTGCTTTAACGCACGGGTCAGTGCCTGTTGTAATTCCCCGGCGCTTTTGTAACGCTTGTTTGGATTTTTTCTTGTGGCTTTTTGTGCGATATGCCGGAATGCCGGGCTGCTTTTGTGGGAATGCTTCTTAATATAAAGTGAAAAAATAGCCCCGATTGCATAAATATCGCTTGCCGTATGCAGTTCATGTTCCCCGTACTGCTCCGGTGCCGCAAAACCTTTTGTTCCATAGTTCTGATAATTTTTTCCACGACTGGTAATATATGATGCAATTCCAAAATCGATTAATTTTACCTGATTCCCACATACTATAATGTGCGACGGTTTTAAATCCTGATGTAATACCGGAAATGGTTTCTGGCTGTGCAGGAATGAAACGATTCCGCAAAGCTGTATGCCAATCTGTATCATATACTCCTGGGAAACTGACATATTCCAAAGCAACTTCTCTAACGATTCCCCTTCAACATATTCCTCAATGATATAATAAAAGGCTTCATCTTCCTCTATATCATATACAATTGGAATTCCGGGATGTCGTAACTTAGCGAGAATGTTCGCTTCAGAAAGAATTGAAGACGGCATAGAACGTGTCTTTGAAATACACTTTATTGCACGATATGTCTCCAACTTCAGATGTCTGGCAAGATACACCTTTCCTGCTGCGCCGCTTCCTAACTCCGACAACAGCTCGTATCTGTCAAACAAAATTTGTGTTTCTATATGTTCCGCCCCTTCCTTCTTTCAAAGGAACCGGAACGCATCTCTTGGAATAGTTTATAGCACAAAGCAATTATGCTTTGCAATAGAAAATCTGTTTTTTTAGATTTTTTAGAAAACTTTAATATTTTTTACCGGGTTTACAAGTATTTTGCATTCCATTATAATATAGGCGTAAACTTCATACAATTTTCTATAGATAAGGAAGTGATTTTTATGAAAATTGAAAAAGTGAATGATAACCAGATTCGCTGCACACTTACCAGAGCAGACTTAGATGACCGCCATCTGAAGCTGAGTGAGTTAGCATATGGCACGGAGAAAGCAAAGTCCCTGTTTCGTGACATGATGCAGCAGGCGAATTATGAATTTGGATTTGAAGCCGAGGATATGCCTCTTATGATAGAAGCCGTTCCCCTGACACAAGATACAGTATTGCTTATTATTACCAAGGTAGAATACCCGGAAGAGTTAGACACCCGGTTTTCCAAATTTTCAGAGCCGGACGAAAATGAATATCCGGATTTTGCAGATGCAAAGAACACTCCTGCAGCCGGAGCCGATGATATTTTAGGCTTCTTCAAACAGCTTCAGGAGAAGCAGAAGAGCGAACTTGCCAAGTCAGTGAAGGCTGCTGCCCCGGCAGAAGCCCCTGTCAAGAAGGCTGCCTCTCCTGCTCCGAAGCCTGTCGTAGAACCGGTGGTAGATATTACCCGGCTGTTCGTCTTCGACAGCTTAGAGAAAATCAGCAATCTTGCCCGTATTTTAAATGGCTTTTATAACGACCGGAATTTCCTTTACAAGAATCCGAATAAGAGTGCCTTTTATCTGGTACTGCACAAGGGACACCATTCTCCGGAAGATTTCAATAAGGTCTGCAACATCTTATCGGAATACGCTTCCACTGAGAAATACAGCCGTGCTTCGCAGGCTTACTTCGATGAGCATTTCCTGCCTCTGATTAAAGAGCAGGCACTGCAGGTACTGGCGGAAATTTAAAAACGATAAAAAGGAATTGCTTTGAGTTTCACTCAATGGCAATTCTTTTTTTGTTTATCTTTCTAATTTATGTAACCGACCATGCTCCATCTCATATACTTCATCACATAATAATTCTATATCCTCTCGATTGTGACTGGCCAGTAGTAAAGTTTTTCCCTCTTCTTTAAAAGAAAGAAACAATTTCCTCATTTGTTCAACCCCATCTTTATCTAATCCATTCATCGGTTCATCTAAAATGAGAATATCCTGATTTTCCATCGTTGCCTGTGCAATTGCAAGACGCTGCTTCATACCCAGAGAATATTTTCCTACCGGTTTCTTTAGCTCCGGATCAAGTCCGACTTTTCTCATACTTTCTTTTACATATTCCCGATTTTTCTTATGATTAATCATATATAACAGTTCAAGATTTTTAAGTCCGCTGTACTGCTTTATAAATGCCGGTTCTTCAATAATTGTTCCCAGATTTTGAACCACATCCATATCTTTTCCAACCATTTTCCCACGAACTGTTATTGTTCCTTTTTCTACAAGATAGAATCCACTAATGCACTTAAAAAGTACTGATTTTCCTGAACCATTATACCCTACAATTCCATATATTTTTCCACTTTCACAAGTCAATGATACATCCTTTAATACTTTATGCTTTTTAAAAGATTTCTCAATATGTTCTACTTTAATAACCTCTGCCATAGCTATTCCTCCCTGCTTATCCAGTCTATTCTCTGAATCTGTCTCTGACCTGCAACCACCAGCAGAAACAGAATCAGAAAATAACCTACATAGATATATACAAAATTTGGTTTACTCAAATCATATCCATATCTCCAATTTCCCACATTTTCCCATGAAAATGGTGAAAAATATATAAGTCCTAATTTTGCACCGGCATCCAGATAGTTTACCATTGTAGAAAAGAAAATAAGCAGAATAGTGACTATATATGCACCTACTCTTCTAACATAAAGACTCAATGTATATAATAGCATTCCAATTACTGCAAATGCTAATATATCCATTAAAATTACATGCCCTATCATCTGGTAGGGTGTAAATGCTGACATTACTTTTGTATCCACAATCAGCGGAATCTGATATTTTTCCATACCATAAACAGAAACCGTCCTGTACAGACTTCCCCATGAATTGCTAAAATCAACTGCCGGAAAGTTCAATAAAATGCTTAATAATACCAGTATTACAGCTAATAAAATACTGCTTCCGAAAATATAAAAAATATTTCGACTTCCCCACCTCTTTTTTCCTATACGCTGTACAAAATATAATTCATTTCTCTCCATAAATGGAGCATTCGAATAAAAACATAACACACTTAAAAGTACAACCTTCATAAAGAAATCATCATTTTGAATAAAAGGTAATATTGCAAAACTGTCTTTTACGTTCAATTCCATTGCAAGATTCCGGTAGAGTCTTAACATATCATCTACCATAAATCCCCAAATGATAAGTAATGTCAAAAAACGCATGGACTTCATTCTGCAATAAAGATTCTGTATTTTTGACTGCAAATTCACATACTTTCCCCCCTTACCTCTTTTGTTACTCTGGCTGCAATTAAATTACCCAATACGATAACACAAAGTATTGTCATTAAGAATATGTATCCAAGACTTATCCATGCATTTCCAAATACATCTGTAGAAAACATAAATAGAGAATTCCAATCCCAAATACCACCTTGTGGAAATAATACGCCAAGATATGTAACTATAAAATAATAACCAGCCATAGGAATGCAGATTGCAAACATCTGATTCTTAGCCAATAGAGACAGCAGCATGGATACCAGACACAGAATGCCTCCTAACAATCCAAATATAATTGCAGAAAAAACCAAATATAATATTGGCATTCCATGCATTGCAAACCATCCAAAACAATTCCCACGCAAATCGACACCATTTGCTGTAAAAAATTCATCCTCTAACATCAGCAGGGGATGCCAAAAACTATCCTGCTGAAAAAAGAGTAACTGTCCTGCCAAAACAGTAATATCTGCTGCCAGAAATCCGCTTAATACTTTTGACCATATATAACTCTTTAAATCTCCACGCAAAATTTCATTCTGCCAAAAATGATGTTCCTGATCTTCTCTTAATGCATTTCCATATGCAAAACTGCTAAATGCAAATATTGCAATTGTAACACTCTGAAATTTCATAACTTTATATCTGCTAATAACATCTATTGCCGGTTGTCCAACCTTCGCCATTAGATTCATCGTAATATATACCCCTATCACTCCAAGCCAAAATGGTGCTGAAGTAAATACCCTGTATAAATCCATTTTTAAATATTTTTTCAGCATATTACTACTCTACCTCCAGTTCAACCATCTCTTCTCCTGTGACAGCATTAATTGGTATATAATTATATGATTCATTCCGTCCTTCTCCCTGATATTTCCCAATCTGACATATCCATACCGGCACCATATCATATACCCCGTTTTTCTTTTGTAATGGATACATTACAAGCTGACATTTCCGAACAGTTATTGGTTCTTCCGTAATAACACTTCCATAGTTCTTTTCTAAAACCTCTGCAATTTTATCAAAAGAAACCAGTGATAACTTCTTTTTTTCTAATTTGCAGGAATATAAAACAGGAATCTGAAGTTCCCCTAATCCATCTTTCATTACATACACCTGCATATCACCATACATTCCCGGATAATCCCTGATATTTTCATACCGGAAAATTTCGATTCCCTGTAAAGTCTGAGAAAAATAGAATAGATAACCCTCTTCCTCTTCTGACCATTCTTCTTTTGCATCTTCTTCGGATAAACTGCCATCCTTTTGTAATATCTGCGTCTGCTCTTTTAAATCTTCTGCGTGCATACAATAGCTTTCCTTGTATTGTAAATTACCTTCCTCTATTCCAAGCTGATTCATTTGTTCACATGCACTTTCCCACGCCTGCGTTCTGTCAAAACCAGATAAATCATCTGCATCCCTAAATACAGCCTCATTATCCATTGGATCCTCTGCCCCATATTCACCATTCATATGCAGTACCTGCACTAAATATCTCATTAACGGTTCTTTCCAGTAAAGTCCCTGTTCGGCATCTAAACGTAAAAATCCCTCTAATTCATTATCGTAAACTTCAGCATTCAACCTGTCCCCATTTCGGCTTTCTGTTTCAAAACAGCTTTCTTCATAGTTTAAATTATCCTTTAAGAACATTGTTTTCCACTTATCCGCATCCGGATAAACAATGCTTGCTGTTGATGCATATAAATTTTCATAATCAATATTTTCCCCTGTAATTATCTTTGCATCAAACGCAAAACTATCGTTCACTGTTTTTTTATATTCTTCCGGAAAAGATACTGAACTCTGTTTCTTTTCTGTGTCATTTTCCGCTATCTTCTGATATTCTGTTCGTTCATATGGCAGATGAGCCTGCTGCCATAAAATTGCTATGCATATTATTACTACTGTATAAAAGGCAATTGTTTTAATAACTTTTTTGCAGTTATTTATTTTCATATCTACTCCTTTTACAGGTGGGGCTAACCCCACCTGCAATATATATAAGTTCTTTCCATTCTTTAAGATGTGTACCTTCCAGATATTGTTATGGTATGAGAATGTGCTGCGCGCCTGTGATTCATTTTTTACAGAAACAGCAAACGGACTTGCATCATTTGTCAATTTCCAATATTTTGGAAATAAATTTAAATATCACAAAATAGAATTCTCTTTTCTTTACTTAAAGAACCGGAATCCTCTGCTTACATTTCTCTATATGATTTTATTTTGGGAAATTTGATATCCAAGACTTTGAATATCAAATA